>NZ_SMKS01000006.1:0-169367 GCF_004348435.1 Saccharopolyspora terrae
GGTTTGGGGGCGGCGGCCGGGGTTTGGCCGTTGGTGCTGGTGGGGGCGGAGCCGTTGAGAGGGGAGGAGTTCTTCTTGAACTCCTCGAACGGGTTCTCGCCGTCCAGGAGGTGCTTGGTCACCGCCGTGCGCGGGTTGAAGTTCCGGACGCTGCGGAGCTCGTCGAGCGGCTTCTTCAGCTCGTCGAACTCCGGGCCGATCTCCGAACGGATCTGCTCGCGGGCACCGGTCGCGTACTCCTTGACCTGGCGGACCGCCTTGCCCAGCCACGCCGCACCCTCGGGCAGCCGCTCCGGGCCGAGCACGAACAACCCGACCAGCGCGAGGATCAGGATCTCGGGCCAGCCGACACTATCGAACACCTCTCGACTCCTCTGGGATCCTCGTGGCTCGCGAACCGACGCCGAGCTGCCGACATCGCCAGCGTACCGACCGGGTGACGCCGGTCGAAGGGGGGAACTGGCGCAACTTCGCGCCGTGTCCTCCCGGTGGCCCGCTGTTCATGCCGTTGTGATCGGTCATTTCAGCGTCACGTCGAGCACCAGCTCGCGGCCCTGCCGGACCACGGTCACGGGGACGCGTTCGCCGACCTGGTGCCGGTCCACTGCCACGATGAGTTCGTCGGCGCTCCCGACCTTGCGATCGCCGACCTTGATGATCACGTCGCCTTCGGCCATCCCGCCACCTGCGGCGGAACTGCCGTCCTGCACGTTCTGCACCTGAGCGCCGTCGGCCAGCCCGTCGCTGACGGACTTCACGTTGACGCCGAGGTCGGCGTGCCGGACGGTGCCGGTGCGGATGAGCTCCTGCGCGATGCGCCGGACGTCGTCGATCGGGATCGCGAACCCGAGTCCGATCGAGCCGCCCTCGCCGCCCGAACCGAGCGTGCGGATCGCGCTGTTGATGCCGACCACCGCGCCCGAACCGTCGACCAGCGCGCCACCGGAGTTGCCCGGGTTGATGGCCGCGTCGGTCTGGATGGCGTCGATGACCGCGTTGGTGTCGGTGCCCTCGCCGGCCAGCCGGACCGGCCGGTGCACCGAGCTGACGATGCCGGTGGTGACGGTGCCCGCCAGGCCCAGCGGCGAGCCGATGGCGATGACGTCGTCGCCGACCCGCAGCTCGTCCGAGTCGCCGAGCTGGGCGACGGTCGGGTTGGAGACCTCGACCTTGAGCACCGCGAGGTCGGTCTTGACGTCCCGGCCCACGACCCGCGCCGGGGCCCGGGTGCCGTCGTGGAAGACCGTCGAGACCTGCGCGTTCGGGGTGTCGGCGGCCATCGAGACGACGTGGTTGTTGGTGACCACGTAGCCGTTGCCGTCGATGACCACGCCCGAACCGGAACCACCCTGCCCGCCGATGCGGACCTCGATGGAGACCACCGCGGGGACCACGCGCTGCGCCACCTGGGACACCGCGCCGCGCGGCCGGTCGCCCGAGCCCTGATCGACCTCGGCGAGCGTGACGTCCGGGTTGACCAGCGGGTTCCCCTCCTCGGCGGTGATCCGGCCGAGGAAACCGCCCGCGAGGCCGACGAGCAGTGCGACCACGCCGAGGATCGCCAGCGCGCGCGGGTGCACGCGGTGGCCGAAGATCACTTCCCGGGCGCTGAGCAGCGGTCCCCGTTCGCGTTCGCCGTCGTCGTCGGGCTGCTCCTCGGACACCGCGGGCGGGCCGAGGATCGCGCCGGCCGCCGGGTCGCGCCACGGGTCCCGGTCTCCGGAGCTCCACAGCGCCGGGTCGGGTTCGGTCTCCGGGGTCATGGGCTTCTCGCCCGGCGCGCGTTGCAGCGGGTCGCTGCTCTGGGGCGGGCGGCCGAACGCCTGCACCAGCGCGTCCGGCGGGGGAGGGGCCTGTTCGATCCCGCGCGCGGCCAGGCCGTGCTCGTCGGGATCGAAGCTGCCCGACACGCCCTGGGGGCGGGCGAAGGCGTTGCGCTGCGACGGGTCGACCTCGGGCCGGTCCAGGGGGCGCGGCTGAAGCCGATCGGGCGTGTGCCCGTTGCTGTCGTGGGACCGGGCGGGAGCGGGAGAGAATCGGTCCGCGGGCACGCCGCGGCCCGTCATGGCGCCGCCCTGCCACGGGTGCACCGGCTCTGCCCCCTGCTGACCTCGTGCAGGGCCGTCCCGGCGCGCGCCGGGACCCTGCGCGGGCGTTCCTGGCTGGTCGCTCATCGCTCCCCGGGCTGTCCGATCGGGCTCGTCGCTTCGAGTGGATCACACGGGCGCGCGGCCCGCCTCACCGGCATGGTGCCGACGACCCCATTTTGCCCGCAGCTCGGTGAAGTCCGCGTGGAGTGGGCGCGAAATCGCCAGCCCGCTACTTGGCGGGCGGCGCGGTGGAGGCGGCAGCCGGCGGGGCCGACGCGGGTGGCGCGGGCTGGACGGCTGCGACCTGCGGTTTCGGCGCGGCTGAGCTCGCCGGGACGCTTTCGGACGGCAGCGCGGCGCTGCCCCCGGCCGGGATGACGGCGTTGGTGAAGGCACCACCGGGAAGCGGCACGGGAGCACCCGGCAGCGGATGCCCGTCCTCGTCGGTGATGGGAAGGTTCATGAACGCCAGAGCACCGAGCACCAGCCCGGAGAACACGACGCCTGCGCCCTGCTTGGTGCGCCGCGAGGCCCGCCGGTCGGCGGAGTCCTCCGGCGGGTCGTCGTAGGAGGTGACGCTGGTGCCCAGCGGCTGCTGCGAGCCGCCGAGCGGCGTGGACGACCCCAGCACCGGTCCGCTGCCGAAGCGCTTCAGGCGTTCCGGGCGGGACACGGTGACGAGCTGGCCGTCCTCGGTCAGAGCGAGGTTCTCGGGCTGTGCGGGGAGTTCGGCGCTGGACGGGATGGCCTGCAGCGCCTGCAGGAGCTCCGGCGAGACCGACGGGGTGTCGGCCGCGCGGACCGCCGCGCGGGCCTGCCGCTGAGCGGCGGCGTCCGCCGTGCACGCGGGGCATCCGGCCAGGTGGGCCACCGCGCGGTCGTGGGCGCTCGGGCTGAGCTCACCGTCGACGAAAGCGACGAGAGCGTCCAGCGCGAGGTGCTGCTCGGGCAGCCCCCACCCCCGCAGAACCGTCATCCGTCAATCCTCCCGGCTTGTTCGCGACGCGCTTCGAGCGTGGACTTCAGCATCTGGCGTCCGCGGTGGATCCTGCTGCGCACGGTACCCAGCTTCACGCCCAAGGTGGTACCGATCTCCTCGTAGGAGAGGCCTTCGACGTCGCAGAGCACGATGGCCGCGCGGAACTCCGGCGGCAGCTGGTCCAGCGCCGCCTGCAGGTCGGGATCGAGGTGGGTGTCGTGGAAGACCTGCTCCGGCGTCGGACCGCCACCGGGCAACCGGTCGGTGTCCTCCGGCAGGCCCTCCATGCGCAGGCGGGACCTGCGGCGGGCCATGTCCAGGAACAGGTTGGTCGTGATCCGGTGCAGCCAGCCCTCGAACGTGCCCGGCTTGTAGGACGCCAGGGAGCGGAACACCCGGATGAAGGTCTCCTGGGTGAGGTCCTCGGCGTCGTGCTGGTTTCCGGACAGGCGGTAGGCGAGCCGGTAGACCCGGTCCGCGTGCTGCCGAACCACTTCGTCCCAGCTGGGCGGGGTCCAGGCGGCTTCCTCCGCGCCGGGCGAGACGGTGCTCGGCGTAACGCTCTTCTCGTGGGACCGGTCGGTGCCGGGGGCCACGCTCATCGGCTGTGTTGCCATCGGGCGAAAAGCCACCTCCTGTGGGCTTGCATCTACCAGAACGACTGGGGCGGGAGCGTTGTTCCCGCGCCCCGTTCACCGGTGAGACGCCGATGGGTGTCGGTGTATGACGGCTACTGTCGTCCTCCCTGGTGAAACCGGCATGAAAGCGGCCTGAGAAGGGCCTGAGAGTCTGGGTGAGGCTGCTCTCACCCGCTCGGCCCTGCACCGCTGATCACTCAGCGTGACTGAACGTCGCGCATGGAAACGGCCGTCTAACGATGTCGTCCGGAAACATCATTTGCGGGCGGAACGCCGATAACCTTTCGCGTTGTGATACCCGAGAGGTCGGTGGCCCGCTACTCGATGAGCGGCTATGAGGTGGGTGAGCAGGCACGTGCCCGCCCGATCGGTGATGGTCCGCAGGGCCAGCCGGTCGGTGCGTCGTCGCTGCACGTGCTGCAGTTCCTCGCTGCCGCGCTCCGGGCCAAGGCCGTCGTCGAGATCGGCACGGGATCCGGTGAGAGCGCCCGCTGGCTGCTCCGCGGGATGGTGCCGGACGGCGTGCTGACCTCGATCGACGCCGACCCGGTCAACCACCGCACGGCCCGGGCCGCGCTGCGCGAGGAGGGCATCGCGCCCGCGCGCACGCGGCTGATCAACGGGCGCGCGGTGGAGATGCTGCCGCGCTTCACCGAAGGCGGCTACGACCTGGTGTCGGTCGGCGTCGCCAGCACCGACTACCCCGACTACCTGGAGCTGGGCGCGCGACTGCTGCGGCCCGGCGGGGTCATCGTGTTCGCCGGGGTCCAACTCGGCGAGCACGACCAGCGCAGCGCGCTGGCCGCGGCCATCCGCGCGCTGGTCAAGGCCGTGCAGGACGACGAGGACCTGGTCCCGGTGACACTGCCGACCGGACCAGGTCTCCTCGCCGTCGCGAAGCGCTGACTTTGAGGAGTTGTTCCAGGGGCTGGTTTGCTTGGCGGCGCGGGTAGCGGAACCTCACACGCCGTCTGGACTCCGTGCGCCACTCCTCTTGTATGCCAATACACGGCGTCGCGGCGTACTCGCCAGACGACGTGTGAGAACCCGCGGCGGTGCGAGCTGAGTCCCACACCTGAGACGGCCGCTCCCGCCGCTGTCATCGGAGGAGAGAAGGCCTAGGCCGGGGACACCGACAGGAGCTTGCCCGCCAGGCCGCGGGCGCGGGTGCCGAGGCGCTTGGCGATGTCGCTGAGGGCCGCGCCCGCCGGGGAGTCCGGCTCCTGCAGCACCAGCGGTTCGCCCGCGTCGCCGCACTCGCGCAGCCTCGGGTCCAGCGGGATCTGGCCCAGCAGCGGCACCTCGGTGCCCAGCGCGCGGCTCAGCGAGTCGGCCACGATCTGGCCGCCGCCGGAGCCGAAGACCTCCATGCGCTGGCCGTCGGGCATCTCCATCCAGGACATGTTCTCCACGACGCCCGCCAGCCGCTGGCGGGTCTGCATGGCGATCGCGCCGGCGCGCTCGGCGACCTCGGCGGCGGCCTGCTGCGGGGTGGTGACCACCAGGATCTCGGCGTTGGGGATCAGCTGGGCGGTGGACAGCGCGACGTCGCCGGTGCCCGGCGGCAGGTCGAGCAGCAGCACGTCCAGGTCGCCCCAGAAGACGTCGGAGAGGAACTGCTGCAGCGCGCGGTGCAGCATCGGCCCGCGCCAGACCACCGGGGTGTTGCCCGGGGTGAACATGCCGATCGAGATGACCTTCACGCCGTGCGACTGCGGCGGCATGATCATCTTCTCGACCTGGGTGGGCTTGCCGCCGGCTCCCAGCATGCGCGGCACCGAGTGGCCGTAGATGTCGGCGTCGACGACGCCGACGGACAGGCCGCGGGCGGCCATCGAGGCGGCCAGGTTGACCGTGACGCTGGACTTGCCGACGCCGCCCTTGCCGGAGGCCACGCAGTACACGCGGGTCATCGAGCCCGGCTCGGCGAAGGGGATGCGCGGCTCCTCGGCGTCGCCGCGCAGGCTGCGGCGCAGCTCGGTGCGCTGCTCGTCGCTCATCACGTCGAGCTCGACCTGCACCGAGGACACGCCGTCGACGGCGGAGACGGCGTCGGTGACCCGCTGCGTGATCGTCTCGCGCATCGGGCATCCCTGAACCGTCAGGTAGACCCCGACCTCCACCGCGCCGCCGTCGCCGATGGACACGCCCTTGACCATGCCCAGGTCGGTGATCGGCTTGCGGATCTCCGGGTCCTCGACCTTCGTGAGGGCCTGGCGGACGGCTTCCTCGGTCGGTGCGGACTGCGTACTGGTCACGGTTACCTCGACAAGCGTTGGTGAACGTGGTGGGGACGGGACGAATCCCGCCGAACCAGAAAAGGGTCTCACACCCCTATCCGGCAGTTCCCATGTTACGGACGAGTAGCCCACGAGGGGAAACGCCATCGCCGCCGGTAGGGCCGTGACCCGGTGTGCTTAGCCGGGGGCGCTGAGGAGTCAAGGGGATGCGGACAGTAATATCCGTCACGTGGCCGAGACGGCTCTGGACCGATTACCGACTCGAAACGAATTGTTGGCGTACCGCAGTTTTCTGCGCGCACACGCCCGGGTCACGCGCTGCCTGGAAGGCGATCTGATCGCCGAGCAAAGGCTGACACTGGCCGCCTACGACGTGCTGGAAGCGCTGACCGAAGCGCCGGAGCAACGACTCCGGATGACCGAACTCGCCGATGTCGTGCTGCTCTCCCGCTCGGGGGTGACCCGACTGGTGGACCGGCTCGAAAGGCTCGGACTGGTGCGCCGCGTGCGGGTCGACTCCGACGGGCGCGGCGTGCAGGCGGTGATCACCGAACGGGGTGAGGGACGGCTGCGGATGGCCGCGTCGACCCACCGCCACGGTGTCGCGCGCTACTTCCTCAACGCCGCCGACGGCGAGCTGGAGACCCTGGTGCGCGCCTGCGAACGGCTGGCGGACGGGGGTGTGCCCTCGCCCCCTGGTCAGCGTGCGCAAGCATGAGCGGGTGAACTCCCCGATCAAGGCGGTCGGCCTGGTGCGGTACGTGGA
Source organism: Saccharopolyspora terrae (assembly GCF_004348435.1). Classification (NCBI taxonomy): domain Bacteria; kingdom Bacillati; phylum Actinomycetota; class Actinomycetes; order Pseudonocardiales; family Pseudonocardiaceae; genus Saccharopolyspora; species Saccharopolyspora terrae. Next base: position 6,714 of record NZ_SMKS01000006.1, read on the forward strand.
CCAGCGGTTGTTGCTGGTGCGCTCCCAGGACCAGGAGGCCTTCTACCTGCCCGGCGGCACGATCGAACCGGGCGAGACCGAGCAGCACGCGCTGCACCGCGAGGTCGCCGAGGAGCTCGGGGTCGTCCTGCGCGAACCCGAGTTCCTCGCCCGCTACCGCACCGACGCGGTCGGGCGCGGCGACGGCGTCCAGGTCGATCTCGCCTGCTACACGGGCGCTGTCGACGGCGAACCGGTCGCCTCGGCGGAGATCGCCGAGCTCGGCTGGTTCACCCGCGCCGAGTACGCCGAGCATCGCGTCACGGCTCCGGCGATCGTCGAGCTCTTCGCCGACCTCGACTCCGGGCTATGACGTGTGCCCCCGGCCGGTGCGGGCCCTGCGCTTCTCCTGCGGGCTCTCCAGGCCGGGAATCTCCTCGCGGAGGCGGTCGAGCTCGCCGCGGATGTAGTCGCGGGTGGCGACCTCCCCGATGGCCAGCCGCAGCGCCGCGAGTTCGCGCGCGAGGTAGTCGGTGTCGGCCTTGGTCTGCGCCGCGCGCGCCCGGTCCTCCTCCAGCGAGACCCGGTCGCGGTCGTCCTGCCGGTTCTGGGCGAGCAGGATCAGCGGTGCCGCGTACGACGCCTGCGTGGAGAAGCACAGGTTCAGCAGGATGAACGGGTAGGGATCCCAGGCGAATCCGACCGCGAGCAGGTTCACGGCGATCCAGCTGATCACCAGCACCGTCATCCAGAACAGGAACTTGCCGGTCCCCAGGAACCGGGCGATGCGCTCGGAGAACCGCCCGAACATCTCCGGGTCGAACGAGACGTTCAGCCGGCGTTCGGCGCGGGGCTGGTCCAGCCTGCGGTGGGTGAGCAGCTCGGGCATCAGCGGGCCTCCTGGGACGTCGGCTCCTCCGGTTCCCGGTCGGGCAGGCCGCTGTGCCGCCATCCTCCGGGGAGCAGGTGGTCGAGCAGGTCGTCGACGGTGACCGCCCCGATGAGGTGCTCCTCGTCGTCGAGCACCGGCCCGCACACCAGGTTGTAGGCGGCGAAGTAGCGGGTGAGCTCCGACAGCGGCGCCAGCGGCGGCAGGCTCGCGAGGTCGGTGTCCAGCGCGCCGGCGACCAGCGTGGACGGCGGTTCGCGCAGCAACCGCTGCAGGTGCACGCACCCCAGGTAGCGGCCGGTCGGGGTGGCGCTGGGCGCGCGGCAGACGAAGACCATGCTGGCCACCGCGATCGGCAGTTCCGGGTTGCGGGCCATCGCCAGCGCCTCGGCGATCGTGGCGTCCGGGGTGACCACGAGCGGTTCCGGCGTCATCAGCCCGCCCGCCGTGTCGGCGGAGAACTTCAGCAGGCGCTTGACCGGCTCGGACTCCTCCGGGGCCATCATCTCCAGCAGCCGGACCTTGTCGATCTCGGGCAGTTCGGCGAGCAGGTCGGCGGCGTCGTCGGGGTTCATTGCTTCGAGGACGTCGGCGGCGCGGTCGTCGTCGAGGTAGGCGAGCAGGTCCTTCTGGTCCTCCTCGGGGAGCTCTTCGACGATGTCGGCCAGCCGCTCGTCGTCGAGCGCTTCGGCGACCTCGTAGCGCCGCTTGCTCGGCAGCTCGTGCAGGGTGCTCGCGACGTCGACCGCGCGCATCGTGTCGAACATCGACAGCAGCTGCTGCACGCCCTGCGGGCTGCCGGTGACCTCGGCGAACTCCAGGCCCTCCACCTGGTCCCAGTCCAGCACCTTCGTCGGCCCGCGCCGGCCCAGCCTGCCGGTGCGCTCGCGGACCGCGAGCTTGGTCAGCTGCCAGTCGCGGGTGCGGGTCTGCTCCAGCGCGGAGTCGACCAGCACCGCCGAGGCCGACTCGATGCGCACCTGGGCGTCGAGCAGCTCGCCGAGCACCAGCATCTCGTTGGGGCGCTTGGTGAAGGCCCGCAGGTTCACCGAGCCGGTGGTGAGGGTGACCGCGGCGGCCTCGATGCGGGTGACCCGCAGCATCGGCACGAAGATCCGCCGCCGGGTGGGCAGTTCCACGACCAGGCCGAGGACGCGCGGGGGTTGCCGCCGGACGCTGAGCGCGGCGACCACGTCGCGGACCCGCCCGATGGGTTCGCCGTCCGGACCGAACACGGACAGTCCTGCCATCCGGGCGGCGAAGACCCTGGTAACGGCCACCATGTCGATCAGGCTAGGGACAACACGCCCACCTCGCCGGACGGCGTGATAGACACCTGGCATGAGCATGGTGGAAGGTGCGCGGCGCAGCTGCCTGGCGGTGCCGGGGTCGAGCGCGAAGATGATCGACAAGGCTCGCGGGCTGGCGGTCGACCAGTTCTTCCTCGACCTGGAGGACGCGGTCGCCCCGCTGGCCAAGGCCGAGGCGCGGGACCGGATCGTCGGGGCGCTCAACGAGGGCGGCTGGGACGGCAAGATCCGGTCGGTGCGGGTCAACGCGCTGGACACCGAGTGGACCTACCGCGACGTGGTGACCGTCGTCGAAGGCGCCGGTGCCGAGCTGGACTCGATCATCCTTCCGAAGGTCTCCACACCCGATCACGTGCGCTGGCTGGATCTGACGCTGTCGCAGATCGAGCGCGCGCTGGGCCTGGCACCAGGGCGCATCGGCATCGAGCCGCAGATCGAGGACGCGCGCGGGCTGGTCGAGATCGACGCCATCGCCACCGCGTCGCCCCGGGTGGCCGCGCTGATCTACGGGCCCGCCGACTTCATGGCCTCGATCAACATGCGCTCGCTGGTCGTCGGGCACCAGCCGCCCGGGTACGACGTCGGCGACGCCTACCACTACGCGCTGTTCCGCATCCTCACCGCGGCGCGCGCAGCCGACGTGCAGGCCATCGACGGGCCGTACCTGCAGATCAAGGACGTCGACGGGTTGCGCGCGGTCGGCGGTCGGTCCGCCGCGCTCGGTTTCGACGGCAAGTGGGTGCTGCACCCGGCCCAGGTCGACGCGGTCAACGAGCTCTTCTCGCCGCGCCAGGAGGACTACGACCACGCCGAGAACATCCTCGACGCCTACGAGTGGCACACCTCCGCCGCGGGCGGCAAGCGCGGTGCGGCGATGCTCGGCGACGAGATGATCGACGAGGCCTCCCGCAAGATGGCGCTGGTCATCTCGGGCAAGGGCCGCGCGGCCGGGATGTCGCGCACCGACCGCTGGACTCCGCCGGAGGAATGACCTGATTACGGCCGTATTCCGTCCGCGGATTACGGCGGTATTCCGTCTCCCTTGGCCGCGATTCCACCCGAATTGCGGCCAAATCTCCGACCCGGTCGCGGTACGTTCGTGATCGTGGATTCTGGGGACGAGCTGCGCCTGGCGCTCGCCATGCGCGGGGGCGCGAGCATGGCGGTGTGGATCGGCGGAGCCGTCGCCGAGATCAACGCGCTGCGCGAATCGTTGGACGGCACCGGGGAATCCGAGCACCCGTGGGCCGCTCTCGCGCGGCTGGCCGGGTACCGGTCGGTGATCGTCGACGTGCTCGCCGGGGCCTCGGCCGGTGGCCTCAACGCCGCGCTGATGTCGGCGACGCTGGTCTACGGGATGCCGTTCGAGCGGATGCGGCGGACGTGGATCCAGCTGGCCGACCTGGAGGCGATGGCCCGGCCGGTGCCGAAGTTCTGGCAGGGCGGACCCGCCTCGCTGCTGGAAGGCGACGACTACTTCCGCGCCGAACTCGCCCGCGTCATCCGCGACAACGCCCCGCCCGCCGAGCAGCAGCCTGGCCGCCGCGCCGACATGCTGCTCACCGCGACCCTGCTGGATCCGCTGGTGGAGCCGCACTACGACGCCCGCGTCGGCCCGATGCCGCTGGAGCGGCGGGCCGCGCGGCTGACCTTCCACCACGAAGGCCGTGCGGGGGACCCGCTCTCGGACTTCGGCGACCTCGACGACACCGCGCTGCGCCTCGCGCACGCCGCGCGCGCCACGTCGTCGTTCCCGTTCGCCTTCGAACCCGCGAAGGTGCGCTCCGGGCCGGGTGAACCACCGGCCGGCGAACCGAACATGCTGGGCCTGTTCTCCGAAACCAGCACGGGCACAACGCCGTTCCGGGTGATCGACGGCGGGGTGCTGGACAACATCCCGGTCACCGCCGCGATCGAGGCGATCGCCCAGGCCCCGGCCGACCGGCCCACCCGGCGCTTCCTGCTCTACCTCAACCCCGATCCGGTCGTCTCGCACGGGCAGCGGCGCGGTTCCGGACGTGCGGTGCCGGTGACGGCCGCGGCGCTGCGCGGCCGGTTCACCCAGGAATCGCTGCTGTCGGACCTCGACGAGCTCGCCGAGCACAACCGCGCGGTGGACGGGAACGCGTTGCGCCGCAAGGCCTTGTTCGCCCCCGTGCGCGAACGTCCCGAGCGGCTGGCCGAGCACGTCGCGTTCGTGGCGGCCGATCACGCGGTGGTGCGGGCGGAACTCGACGCGCGGGCGGTGCACGCGCTGCTGACCGACCCCTCGGGTTCGGAGGACGGCACGCTGCTGCCGCCGGTGATCGGTGAGCCGCTAGCGGAGTGGTCGGTGCGCGCCCGCGACCTGCTTCCCGACCGGCTCGCGGCGCTGGCCCGGCAGACCGGGCCCGAGATCTTCGACGACGCGCGCGGGCTGCGCACCGCTGTGCAGGAGTGCCTGGGCTGGGCCTGGGACGTCGAACGCTCCGCGCAGGTCGGTGCGTGCAAGGCGCAGCTGTACCGGCTGCGGGCCTTCGCCGGGGTGCTGGCCGGTCACGCCGACCGCTACTGGATCAACGGCGCGCGGCTGGAACCGATCGTGGAGACCGCCGAGCTCGACGACTGGATCCGCAGGGTGCAGCGCCGCCGCGAACGCCTGCAGCACCGGCTGCCCTCGCCGATCGAGCCGCTGCTGGGCGCGGTGCTGCGCGCGGTCTCCGACGGCAACGGGTTCCAGCAGGCGCTGGCCGAGTTCGCCGCGGAACTCCAGTCCATGGTCGAGTCCTCGGGCGCGGACGCAGCCCCGGACGCCGACGGGGTGGACGCGGTGGCGAGGGCCTGGGAGGTGCTGCACGGCATCGCCGACCGCCTGGCCGAAGCGGCCCCGGCCAGGCCGGGGCCCGTTGCGGCCGAGCAGGTCGGCTACGCGCTGCTGGAGACCACCGGACGCCGTCCCGAGGTGCTGCGGCAGCTCGTCGTGCTGACCGCGCCGCTGGACGTCGGCCGCGCTCCGACCACGCGCATCGACCTGCTCCGCGTGGTCAGCGACGAGCACACCCCGCTGCCGTTCACCGCGCTGCGCCGCGACGGGGCGCTGCGCATCGAGGACAAGATCCGCGGCCTCGACCTAGGCAGCTTCGGCGCGTTCCTGTCGGCGAAGTGGCGCGCCAACGACTGGATGTGGGGCCGGATGGACGCCGCCGCCACGCTCGTCGGCATGCTCGCCGACCCGCAGCGCCTGGTGCGGCACGGCGATCCCGAGCGGCTGAGCGAGGCGCTGCGGGCCGTCGTCAGCAGTCCGACCGAGGCCGAACTCGGTGCGCTCGACCAATCCCGGGCCGATCGGTGGCGAGGGTTCCTCGCGGAGGTGTGGTCGCGCCACGCGGGCGAGGTCCGCGCCGAGCTCGACGCGATGTTCGCCGCGCCCGACGACCAGCACCCGCTCACCGAGACCCGCAGGCTGCTCACCGAGCGTCTGCAGTGGACGATCGCGGCGGTGGAGGTCCCGCACGTCGAGTCGGTGCCGACGGGTGCGGCCCCGGACGGCGGTGCCGAACCGCCCGTGCCGCGACCGGACGAGCTGTCCCGCTCGGTGGAGACCTTCGACGTCGGCCGCCAGCGGGTCCGCGACCTCGGCGAAACGCGCCTGCTGTCGCTGGCCACCCGCTTCGGCCTGCTCGGCTACCGCGCGGCGCAGCCGTCCGGGCGTGGTGCCCTGCGGTTCCTGGGTCGTGCCGCGATGGCGCTGGTCAAGCCGCTGCTGATGCTCGCCGCGTTCGCGGTCGCCGCGCCGAGGCGAGCCGCGCTGCTCGGATTCCTCACGGCCTTCGCCCTGACGATCACCGCGGGTGGCGCGATGTTCGGCTCCGGTGAGGGTCCTGCGACGCTGCTCCCAGGTGACTGCCCGCCGAGGGCGATGTGCGCGGTGCAGACCAGCGGGTCGGCGTTGATCGACTTCTCCGGTGCCAACGTCGGCGACTGGGCTCCGCTGGCCGCGCTGCTGGTGCTGGTGCTCGCGATCTGGGCAGGCCGGTGCTTCACCAGACCCTTCGGCAGCGGACTCGCCCGCTGGGCACCGGCGCTCGCGGTCTGCGCTCTCCTGCTCGCCGCGGCACTCGGCGCGCACAGCACCGGCCTGCGCCTCGGCCCGCTCGGGGTCGTGCTGGCCGCGACCGCCCTGACCTGGTTCGCCGCGGTCGCCTACCGCGTGCCCGCCAGGATCGGCGCGACGCTCCTGACTCCGCTGCTCTCGCTGGGCGTGCTCTGGCTCGTCGCCGAGGACCGAGCGGACGTCGGCACCTGGCTGATCCTCACCGCGCTGGCCCTGGCCTACGTCCACGTCCTCTACGCGAGCACCGTCGACGTCCTCAACCCGCGCCCGAGACCGGCCTCCGCAGGCCCGGCCACACCCGCGGGCTCCCGCCGAGAGCCCAGCGCCGACCTCGTACCGCGCACGTGACGCAGGTCAGCGCCCCGCTCCCGACCCGGCAGGGCTGACCACCGCTCACCCGAGCGGGGTGGGTATCGGGTGCGCATCAGTGCGGAGACGTTCATGATCTCGGGGGGATACTGCGAGGTAGCCTGGTCGTAGGGGCGGTTTGTCCCGCGATTCGCAGTTCAACGGAGGTGTCAGCGGTGTCCAACCCCTTTACCGGCGCGAGCCGGCCGGCGCCGGGCACACCCAACCTGCCCACGCCACCCACCGGCTGGCCGATCGGTTCCTACGGCAAGTACGAAGAAGCGCAGCGGGCCGTCGACCACCTGGCCGACAGCGACTTCCCCGTCCAGGAGGTCACCATCGTCGGCGTCGACCTGATGCTGGTCGAGCGGGTGACCGGCAGGCTGACGTGGGGACGCGTGCTCGGCGGTGGGGCCGCCTCGGGCGCCTGGTTCGGCCTGTTCGTCGGCCTGATCATGGGCATGTTCACCCCGCAGGGCAGCTGGATCGCCCCGGTGTTGGCCGGTCTCGGCGCGGGCATCGTGTTCGGCCTGGTCTTCGCCGCCGTCGGCTACGCCTCCACGCGCGGCCGCCGGGACTTCTCCTCGGCCAGCCAGCTTGTCGCGGGGCGCTACGACGTCCTAGCCCAGCCGAAGCACGCCGAGCAGGGGCGTGACCTGCTAGCCAAGCTCGCCATGCGCCCTCCTTCGTAGGTGGTTTCGTGGTTGCTTTGCTTGGCGGTGCGGGTGGCGGAACCTGAGACGCCGTCTGGACTCCGGGCGCCACTCCTGATGTATGCCAATACACGGCGTCGCGGCGTCCTCGCCAGACGACGTCTCAGAACCCGCGGCGGTGCGAGTTGCTTGCTTGGGGGAGTGAGAAAGCACCTTCGGTGCTTGCCTGACGGTGGCTCGGGGACATCCGCGGCTTCGCCGCTTGTGGTTCATCGGAACCCCTCTTGACCCCTGTTCTTGGTCCTCCGGGTTGTCGCGCCTTCAACGAAACCCCTGCTCCGGCCGCCGAAACGGCTAAGTGATCCGGGGCTAATGGGGGAGCGGTTGCGTCGGTCGTTCACCGGTTCTTCACGGGTTGGCAACAAGGCTCGGGAGTCCTTGCCCTCCGTGATCATCGGGCCTTAGCTTTCCAGCCACCGGCTGACCGCCGGTGGTCGTGGTGCGACGGAGCGTTGACGAAATCCGGGAGCTCGGTCGCGCACGCGACCAGGGCACCGGAAGGACTGATGGTGAAAGTTCGCCGCACTCGTACGGCGGCATTGCTGGGCGCGTCCCTGGTGTGCGCGTCGGCGTTGACCGCATGCGGCCAAGCCGCAAGTGCCAACACGATCAACCTTTACAGCGCACCCGAGGAGAACCTGCAGCACAACGTCGACCGCTGCAACGCCAAAGCCGCGGGCAAGTACAACATCGTCTACCACAAGCTTCCCCGAGACGCCGACGGCCAGCGCGAGCAGATGGTGCGCCGCCTCGCCGCCGGGGACACCGGCATGGACCTGCTCTACCTCGACGTCACCTGGACCGGCGAGTTCGCCGAGGCCAACTGGGTCCGCGAGTGGACCGGTGCCGACAAGGCCGAGGTCGAGCAGGACACGCTGCCCGGACCGCTGGAGACCGCGACCTGGCAGGGCAAGCTCTACGCGGCGCCGAAGAACACCAACGTGCAGCTGCTCTGGTACCGCAAGGACCTCGTCGCCGAAGCGCCCCGGAGCTGGGGCGAGATGATCTCGACCGCCCAGCGCCTCAAGCAGGAGGGCAAGCCGCACTGGATCACCCTCACCGGTGCGCAGTTCGAGGGCCTGTACGTGCACTACAACACGCTGCTGGAGTCGGCGGGCGGGCACGTGATCGGCGAGGACGGCAAGACCGCCGTCGTCGACCAGGGCGCGGTGCGCGGGCTGGAAGCCCTGCGCGACCTCGGCAACGCGGGGGTCACCAGCCCCGGCATGAACAACGCCGAGGAGGACGACGCGCGGCAGGAGTTCGAGACCGGCCAGTCGGCCTTCGAGCTCAACTGGCCGTTCGTCTACGCCTCGATGCAGGAGGAGAAGCCCGAGCTGGCCGCGAAGGTCGGCTGGGCGCGCCTGCCCGGCCTGGACCCGAACGTGCCCAGCAAGTCGACCATCGGCGGCGCCAACTACGCCGTCAGCAGCTACTCCACCAAGCCGGAGCTGTCCTTCGAGGCCGCGAAGTGCTTGCGCGACAAGGAGAGCCAGAAGTTCTCTGCCATCAACGACGGCGTGCCGCCCACCAGCGAGTCGCTCTACTCCGATCCTGAGCTGCAGGCCGAGTACCCGATGCACGAGACGATCCTGCAAGCCCTCAAGGACCCGGGGATGCGACCGGTGACCCCGGCCGCGCAGAACGTCTCGACGGTGCTGTCCAACATGCTCAGCCCGATCGCCGAGATCGATCCGCAGGCCACCGCCGAGCGGATGCGCCGCGAGGTGCAGAACGCCCTGGAATCCAAGGGGGTGATGCCCTGATGGCGACCACAGACGCGCTCAGCGACGGCAAGCGGGCCGAACGCCGGCTGGGGATGCTGCTGGCGGCCCCGGCCGCGCTGGTGATGATCGCCGTCACCGGCTGGCCGATCCTCTACGCGTTCTGGCTGTCCTTCCAGCGCTTCGACCTGAAGTACCCGGACCAGCGCGAGTTCATCTGGTTCGACAACTACATCACCGTGCTCACCAACACCTACTGGTGGAGCGCGTTCTGGGTGACCATCCTCGTCACCGCCGTGTCGGTGCTGGTCGAGTTCGTGCTGGGCATGTCGCTGGCGCTGATCATGCACCGGGCGCTGGTCGGCAAGGGACTGGTGCGCACGGTCAGCCTCATCCCGTACGGCATCGTCACGGTCGTCGCCGCGTTCAGCTGGCGCTACGCCTGGACTCCGGACACCGGCTACCTGGCCAACGCCATCGCCCCCAGCGGGGCTCCGCTGACCGAGTACGGCAGCGCGCTGGCCATCGTCATCGTCGCGGAGATCTGGAAGACCACGCCGTTCATGGCGCTGCTGCTGATGTCCGGGCTCGCGCTGGTGCCCGACGACCTCCTCAAAGCCGCGGCGATGGACGGAGCGGGCGCCTGGCAGCGGTTCGTCAAGGTCATGCTGCCGGTGATGAAGCCGGCGATCCTCGTCGCGCTGCTGTTCCGGACCCTCGACGCCTTCCGCGTCTTCGACCACATCGTGGTGCTCACCGGGGGAGCGCAGGACACCTCCTCGGTGTCGGTGCTCGCCTACAACAACCTCATCAAGGGACTCAACCTGGGCATCGGATCGACGATGTCGGTGCTGATCTTCATCGCGGTCGCGCTCATCGCGTGGATCTTCGTGAAGCTCTTCGGCACCGCGGCCCCGGGCAGCGAAGAGAAGGGGAGGGGCTGATGGCCGGCCTCGGCGGGACACCGACACCCGCGCGCAAAGCCAAGTGGGCCGCGCTCAACGTCATCGTGGTGGCCTACGCGCTGCTGCCGGTGCTGTGGATCCTGTCGCTGTCGTTCAAGACCTCCGACACCCTCTCGGACGGGAACCTGATCCCGCGCGAGTGGACGCTGGAGAACTACGCGGCGATCTTCTCCACCACCGAGTTCACCCGCGCGCTGCTGAACTCCATCGGCATCGCGCTGATCGCCACGGCGATCGCCGTCGTGCTGGGCACCATGGCCGCCTACGCCATCGCCCGGCTCGACTTCCCCGGCAAGCGAGCGCTGGTCGGGGCGTCCCTGCTGATCGCGATGTTCCCGCAGGTCTCGCTGGTCTCGCCGCTGTTCGACATCGAGCGGACGGTGGGCCTGTTCGACACCTGGCCGGGACTGATCCTGCCCTACATCACCTTCTCGCTGCCGCTGGCGATCTACACGCTGTCGGCGTTCTTCCGGGAGATCCCGTGGGAGCTGGAGAAGGCGGCCAAGATGGACGGCGCCACACCCGCGCAGGCGTTCCGCCGGGTGATCGCACCGCTGGCCGCACCGGGCGTGTTCACCACCGCGATCCTGGTGTTCATCTTCTGCTGGAACGACTTCCTGTTCGCCATCTCGCTGACGTCGACGGCGAACTCGCGGACGGTCCCGGTGGCGCTGCAGTTCTTCACCGGCGACTCGCAGTTCGAGGACCCGACCGGGACGATCTCCGCCGCCGCCGTGGTGATCACCATTCCGATCATCCTGTTCGTGCTGTTCTTCCAGCGACGCATCGTGTCCGGACTGACCTCCGGCGCAGTGAAGGGGTAAGCAAGTGGCCGACATCGTGCTGGACAAGGTGACCAAGCGCTACCCGGACGGGGCGCTGGCGGTCAACGAGGTCAACCTGGAGATCGCCGACGGCGAGTTCGTGATCCTGGTCGGTCCGTCGGGCTGCGGGAAGTCGACCACGCTCAACATGATCGCCGGGCTGGAGGACATCAGCGGCGGCGAGCTGCGCATCGGTGGGCAGCGGATGAACGAGCGCGCGCCCAAGGACCGCGACATCGCGATGGTGTTCCAGTCCTACGCGCTCTACCCGCACATGACCGTGTTCGAGAACATGGCCTTCCCGCTGCGACTGGCCAAAGTGGACAACGCGACGGTGAAGGACAAGGTCACCGAGGCCGCGAAGATCCTCGACCTGAGAAACCACCTGGACCGCAGGCCGGCGAACCTCTCGGGTGGCCAGCGGCAGCGGGTCGCGATGGGCCGGGCGATCGTGCGCAGTCCCAAGGCCTTCCTCATGGACGAGCCTCTGTCCAACTTGGACGCCAAGCTGCGGGTGCAGATGCGCACCTCGGTGTCGAAGCTGCAGAAGCAGCTGGGCACCACCACCGTCTACGTCACCCACGACCAGACCGAGGCGATGACCCTCGGCGACCGGGTCGTGGTGCTGCGCGGCGGCGTGGTGCAGCAGGTGGGACCGCCGCAGCACCTCTACGAGAACCCGGCGAACCTGTTCGTGGCCGGCTTCATCGGCTCACCGGCCATGAACTTCGTGCCGGTGGAGCTCGCGGAGGGCGAGCTGCGCAGCGCCCTCGGCGACGTGCCGCTGCCGGAGAGGCTGCGCAAGGCCGCGGAGGCCGCCGACGCGCCTCGGGACCTCGTGCTGGGCATCCGCCCGGAGCACTTCGAGGACGCCTCGCTGGTCGACGACGCGGTCAAGACCAGGGGAGCGACGTTCACCGGCGAGGTGGACGTGGTCGAGGAGATGGGCTCGGACAAGTACGTCTACTTCACGCTGCAGGGCGCCAAGGCCAGCAGCGCGGAGCTCGACGAGCTCGCCGCCGACAGCGGCAGCTCCGAGGTGCCCACCGACGACGGCCAGGTCGTCACCCGCCTGTCGGTGGAGTCGCGGGCCCGGGAGAACGAGCAGCTCTCGGTCTGGTTCGACACGGACAAGATCCACCTGTTCAACCCGAAGACGGGCGCGACGATCAGGTAGCGCATGAGCGGGGGACGGTTCTCCGGCCGCTGGGCCTGGAGCAACCGTCCCCTCCGCGCGGTGATCAGAGCTGGTTCGCGATGAGCACGAACTCCATGGCGATCCAGCCCGCGATCAGCGCGACGAGAAAGGTGAGCTTGCTGGAGAGCAGGCGAGTCATAGCGGTGCCTCCCTACGTGAGAACGAGATTCTGGTTGCTGCAGATCCGTTTTCACGATGTGGCCCGCGGTCTACCCGGGCAGGGGCCGTCAGCGCGCGCAGGCGCTCGGCGCGGGGACCACGTCCCACATCGCGCCGGGTTTTCGCTGCACCCAAGCGGAGTGCCGGAACAACTTCTCGGCGATCTCCCGGCGAGACACGGGACTTCGTCTCGCGGTGAGGAGTCGCAGCTGGGTGGGCGCGGTGGTGTGCGCTTGCATGTCGGACCTCCTCACTTCCACGTACGACATCGGTTCGAGCGCCGGAATCGTTACAGCCACTTGTTCTTCCGGAAGATCTTGAACAAGACCATGCAGGCGATGAGCATCACGACCATCACCATCGGATAGCCGAACTTCCAACCGGTTTCGGGCATGAAGTCGAAGTTCATGCCGTAGATCCCGGCGATCATCGTCGGCGTGGAGATGATCGCGACCCAGGCCGAGATCTTGCGCATGTCGGTGTTCTGCTGGAGCGTGATCTTGGCGAGCGTGGCGTCCACCAGCGTGGTCAGCAGCTCGTCGAAGGCGCCGACCATTTCCGACACGCGCGCCAGGTGGTCCTCGACGTTGCGGAAGTAGGAGCGCACGTCCTCGGCGATCATCGGCGTGTAGCCCTCGGCCAGCCGCTGCATCGGCTTCGACAGCGGCTGCACCGCCCGCCGCAGCTCCATGACCTCGCGCTTCATCAGGTAGATCTGCTCGGCGTCGATCTTGGTGCGGGGCTCGAAGACCTCGGCCTCGATCTCGTCGATGTCGTCCTGGATCGCCTCGGTGACGTCCAGGTAGTTGTCCACCACCGTGTCGGCCACCCCGTGCAGCACCGCTGACGGGCCCAGCGCCAGCTGCTCCGGGTCGTCCTCCAGACGGCAGCGGAGGTCGCCCAGCTCGGCGTGCTTGCCGTGCCGGACGGTGATCACGAAGTCCCGGCCGAGGAAGACCATCAGCTCACCGGTGTCAACGATCTCGCTGGTCGCGGTGCGGTGCGCGGTGTCGGCGTAGCGGACCGTCTTGAGCACCATGAACAGCGTGTTGTCGTAGCGCTCCAGCTTGGGCCGCTGGTGCGCGTGCACCGCGTCCTCGACCGCGAGCTCGTGCAGCCCGAAGGTCTCGGCGATGCCGTTGATCTGCTCCTCGGTCGGCTCGTGCAGCCCGATCCAGACGAACCCGGTGCCGCGCCGGCGGACCTCTTCGATGGCGTCGGCGTGGTTCCAGGTCCCGTCCAGCCGGTGGCCGTCGACGTAGACGGCGCAGTCCACCACGTAGGCGGACACCGGCGCGGGCTTGCGCGCGATGGGCTGGGCCGCGCGACCGTTGCGGTTGCGCAGGCCGAGCGAAGGCAGGTTCGGCACGACGGCCTCCAGGGGTTCCGGGGCCCAGGAACGTGCGTGGCGCGAGACCGGTGTTCCGGTCAGCGGTCATCCGGACGATCGTCCGGACGCTGCACCGCGGCGGTGTTCCCTCGGGCGGAGATCACTCTCGCTTGCGGGGGTCTCGCATCCCGGCCGGGCCCCTGACGGGCCGGAGAACCAACTCGCTCAGATCAGCGACGGGCCTTCTCGGCGGGGATGCGGTTGGTACTGCACGGAAGCGCGCTGTCGGTACTACTGCTCACGATCCCTCACCTCCCGAAGGTCATCCACCACAAGGGGTGGGCACTGCATCAGCCAACCGGGAACCATACTCCGTCCGGGTGGGCTGATGACAACTGCGTCGAACTCACGTCACAGGTCGCAGCGGTGGTACGAACGCGAAAGCGGACCAGTCGACTAATTCGGGCACTCGGAAAGGGCTCCACTCGGGGGTCGATCCACCGATCGTCACGCACTCCGTCGGAGGCGCGTAACCCGGCGGCATTCCCGCTCACTCGTTGCGGGGTAAACAATCCCAGGACCGCAGCGCCTCGGCCAAACCGGCCGTGAGCGCTCCATTTCGATCGAGTGTGGCGAAAGTCGCACCGTCTGCCCAGATTGCGTCCGCGGCGTCGTCACCAGCGGAAAGCACCCATTCATTGGTCCGGCAGGAGTAGTCGAGGATCTCGAAGGTACCGCGCGGAGCGGGTCGCTCGACCCGGCCGATGAGATCACCGACCGTGACGACGAGTCCGGTTTCCTCGAAAACCTCGCGCCGTACCGCCGAATGATCGGTTTCGCCGTGCTCCACCCGGCCCCCGGGTATCGACCACTTGCCCCTACCAGGGTCATTGGCCCGTTTGACCAGGCACAACCTGCCTCGGGGGTCGAAAATGAGAGCTCCGACGCAGCGGATCACGGGATTCTCAGATACGATCATCAACACGGAGGGTAGTTGGTCCGGGCCTGCCCGGAAACGACTGACCCAAGTGCGGTACAAAGCTGCCGTAATGGGGCGGAGTGCGGTACAACGGATCAGCAGGCGCCTGTGCTACTCAAGGGCTTTTTCGGACGGGGTGCGTCACAGTGAACATGAAGAAAATCCTCACCTGGGCAGTGGTTGCTTTCCTCCTGTTCTTCTTGTTTTCCGCGCCGGACCAAGCCAGCAATGTCGTGAACGGCATCCTGGCCAGTCTTCGTGGGGCTGCAGAAGCTGTCATCACCTTCATGCAGAACCTCTTCCAGGGATAAGGCGAGAATCGCGGGGAGGCGGGTGCGTTGTTCGCTCCTAGGGATCCCGACGAGTACCTGCTGGACTCCGAACGCCGGGTGATCCGGGTTCGGCGTCACTGGGCCAGCTTGGTGTGGGACCTGTTCGAGGCGGCGGGGTTGCTCGTCGGACTCGTGCTGGTGTCGTACCTGCTGCCCGCCGGCAGCTCCTGGCTGTTCCAGAACATCCTCTGGTACGCCGGTCTTGTCGTGCTGATCCGCTTCACCTACCAGGTTCTCGACTGGTACGTGGAGCGCATCGTGGTGACCGACAAGAGGTTCTTGATGACCACCGGGATCTTCACCACCAACGTGGCGATGATGCCGGTCACCAAGGTCACCGACCTGACCTTCCACCGCTCGCTGATGGGCCGGATGTTCGGGTACGGCACGCTGATCGTCGAGTCAGCGGGCCAGATCCAGGCGCTCAACCGGATCGAGTACGTCCCCAACCCGACCGAGGTCGAGGACGCGATCTCGGGCCTGGTGTTCGGTGACAAGAAGGGCCAGCAGCAGGACCGCTTCTCCATGCTCAAAGCCCGCCGCGCAGCGGTGGGCAAGCGGAAAGCGGCCAAGCTCTAACCACTGTCTCCGTGATCGCCTTGCTTGGCGGTGCGGGCAGCGGAACCTGACACGTCGTCCGGCCTCCGGGCGCCACGACTGATGTATGCCAATACACGGCGTCGTGCCGTCCTCACCCGGACGACGTGTCAGAACCCGCGGCGGTGCCAGTTGCTCAGGTGCTCCTGTCGTCTCGCGGCTGCGCCGCTTGCGGGCGGTCCCGACCAACTCCCATGCGTTCGCGTGGCGTGGCCGGGATCACCGGCGCGAGGCATCCTCGCGGCCGGTCATGGGTCACACTGAGGTGTGCTCATCGACCTGCACGCGCATTCCACCGAGTCAGACGGAACCGACACGCCGGCCGAGTTGGTGGCGACCGCGGTCGCTGCCGGGCTAAACGCGGTCGCGATCACCGACCACGACACCACCGCCGGTTGGGCGGAAGCCGAACGCGCCGTGCGCGAACTCGGTCGTCCCGGAACGTTCCGGTTGGTCCCGGGAGCGGAGCTGTCCTGCTCCAGCCCCGACGGTCGTGGTGGCAGGGTCACGGTCCACCTGCTGGCCTACCTGTTCAACCCCTCGTCCCCCGCGCTGGTGCGCGAGCAGTCGCGGCTGCGCGCCGAGCGCCGCGAGCGGCTGCACCAGATGGCCCACCAGATGGCCTCCGACGGCTTCCCGATCGACCCCGAGGCGATCATGGCCGGACTGCCGCCGGACTCGCCGGGCGGACGCCCGCACCTGGCGCGCGCGCTGGTCGCGGCCGGAACGGTCGCCAGCGTCGACGAAGCCTTCGCGAAGTACCTCAGCAGCAGCGGCAGCTACTACCTGCCGCGCACCGACACACCCGTGCACCGGGCCATCGACATGATCTCCGAGGCCGGCGGCGCGACCGTGCTGGCGCACCCGTTCGCCCACAAGCGGGGACCGGTGGTCAACGCCGAGGTCGTCGCCGAACTGGCCGATCACGGGCTCGCCGGGGTCGAGATCGACCACCCCGATCACGACGAGCCCACCAGGGCGAAGCTGCGCGAGCTGTCCGCCGAGCTGGACCTGATCCCCACCGGCAGCAGCGACTACCACGGCACCAACAAGACGATCCGGATCGGCCAGGAGACCACGGCCCCTGACTCGTTGGAGCGAATCATCGCCCGCTGCACCGGGAGCAAGGTCATCAGCTGATCTGCCGGTCGGCCGTTCTGCGTAGTGTTGTCGGCGTGCAGCAGCAGCTCGGCCTGGAAGGCATTCCCGGGAAACTCGTGCGGGTCACCCCAGCCCGCCTGTCGACGTGGGCGGGATGCCCACGCCGGTACCGCATGACCTACCTCGACAGACCCGCGCCGAAGCGCGGAGGGGCGTGGGCCAACGCCACGCTCGGAGCGGTCGTGCACAACGCGCTGAAGACCTACTTCGAGCTGCGTCCGGAGAAGCGCACCCCGCAACGCGCGGAGGTGCTGGTGCACCGGCACTGGAAGTCCGACGGGTTCGCCGACGCCGACCAGGCCGCCGAGCACCGGCGACGCGCGCAGCGCTGGGTCCACGACTACGTGGCGGAGCTGCCCGCCGACTTCACGCCGGTGGCCATCGAGCGCTGGGTGTCGGCGCCGGTCGGCGAGATCATCGCCGAGGGCCGGGTGGACCGCGTCGACGAGCGGGGCGGCGAGCTCGTCGTCGTCGACTACAAGACCGGCAGGCACGGGCTGCGGGTCGACGACGCGAAGAACTCGCTGGCACTGGGCCTGTACGCGCTCGCGGTGCGCAAAACGCTGCATCGGCCGTGCAACCGGGTTGAGCTGCACCACCTGCCGACGGGTACGGTCTCGGCCTGGGATCACACCGCCGAGTCCCTCGACGGACTCCGGGAACGCGCCGAAAGGCTGGCGGGTGAGCTCCAGGAGGCAACCGACGCACTGGAATCCGCGTCCCCGGGCGCCAGCACCGTTGCGGAGACGGCGTTTCCGGTCAGGACCGGACCGCACTGCTCCTGGTGCGATTTCCGGGCACACTGCACCGAGGGACAGCAGGCCGCACCGGATCTGCGACCCTGGTCGCTGCTGGGGGACGGATGAGCTTTCGACCGGAGGACGGGCCGATGCACGCACCAGCCCCGCAACGACGAACACCGCCCCGCACGCGGCACATGCCGCCGGGCGACGGTGCGCGCCGGATGCCGCCGCCCCGTCCGCGCCGCGCGGCCCCCGAGGCCCCGCGCACCCGCCCGCACCGCCACGAACTCGCCCGGTCCCGCCAGGTGAGCACCGCGGGAACCACCCTGCGCAGCTTCACCGGTGCGCTGGCGATGGGCTCGTTGATGCTGGCGCTGGTCCTGATCGGCGTCCAGTTCTGGGCCACCTCGCACGGGCAGCAGGGGCCGGGTGTCTCAGCGGTGATCTCGCAGGTCGTCGCGGGTCTCGTCGCCCTCGCGCTGCAGACCTACGCCGACCGCAACCGCGACCGCAACGGCGGTCTTGCCGTGGTCGGCGTGCTGGTCGTGGTGCTGGGATCGCTCTGGTTCTGGTGGTGGTGACGGTCTGAGGGCCGCCACCCGCTCCGAAGGGCCTCCCGCGCGGGAGGCCCTTTTTCGCGGTCAGCGCAGGGCGACCAGGGTGTCGCCGCGCTGTTCCAGCACGACCGGTCCGACCGAGTTGAGCCGGACCGGGCCGGTGTGGTCGCCGCGGTCGACGGGGATGACGCGCTCGCGGGCACCGGTCACCGGGTCGAGGACGGCCATGCCGCCCTGCACCGGCATCACCAGCCGGTTCGCCAGCGAGGTCCCCGCTCCCAGCGTGTCCGGGACGGTCCACAGCGGGTCGAGGGTCTTCGGGTCCAGCGCGATCGTGTCCGCCCCGGTGTGCCAGTAGATGCGGCGGCCGATGGCGGTGCTCTCCACCCGCACGTTGTCGTCGCTGGCGAGGGGACCGGTGCGGACCGGGTGGGTGGCGACCACGCGGCCGGTGTTGTCGAACAGCACCAGCTGCGGGTCGTCGCGCATGACCACGGCGACGCGCTCGTCGGTCACCGCCACCACCGAGGCGTCGCGGCTGCCGAGGGAGACGCTGAAGACCTCCTCGGGCTTCTCGTCGTCCTCGGGGTGCGTCTTGATCGTCGTGACCCGGCCCGTCTCGCCGGGGCAGTTCTCGATGGCGGCCGCGCGCTCGTGCCCGACCGCGATCGAGGAGTAGGTGCAGTCCGGGCGCTTGATGTTGTTGTCCGGGTTCTTCAGCTGCGGCGGGATGCCGAACTGCTGGGTGCGCACCAGGTCGGAGCGCCAGCTCTCGAAGGAGCGGCGGCCGGTGGCGGTCAGGTAGGTGCCGTCGCCGAGCAGCCGGGTGCCGAACTCGGCGTCGGTGTTGCGCTGCGGGCCGCGCTCACCGGTCGGTCCCCGCAGCGAGGTCACCTCGCTGCAGTTCCGCGACTTGGCGAAGACGGCGACGGCCCGGTCCCACTCGGTGCCGATCGTGCACAGCGGGATGTCGCGCGCGTAGCGCCAGGCGACCCGGCCGGTCAGCGGGTCGTGGCCGAGGACCTCGTTGCCGTTGCCAGTGACCACGGCCGGCGATGCGATCACCGGCACCAGGGTCGCCGCGCTCGGCGCCCGCCAGATCTCGTGCAGGGCCGCCGGAACCGACGTCGGCACGGGTGGTTTCGGCAGGGGTTCGGCCGCGGTCTCCGAGATCGTCGCCCGGGCGTCGCTGTTGAACCACAGCACGCCCGAGCCGATGAGCACGGCCACCACGATCACCGCGACCGCGACCAGGTCACCCCGAGTGCGCCGCTCCGGCCGGACCAAACCAACTCCCCCAAAGTCTTCGACGGGCTCCCGGCCCGGAGCTTACCCGCGCTCGGGAAAGGGCCCTGACACGAAGAAATCTCGACCCCCTGAGGAGGTCGAGATTTCCGGGTGTTCGCAGGTCAGGCGTTGTCGGTGGACTCCGGGGAGCCCTCGCCGCCACGACGACGACGACGGCGGCGCGGACGGTCGCCCGCGTCGGCCGAACCGGACTCGGCGGCGGCCGGGGCCTCCGACTGCTGCGCGCCGACCTCGGCGTTGACGTCGTCACCGCTGCGGGTGCGACGGCGGTTGCGGCGCCGGGTCGGGCGGGTCTCGGCGTCGGAGTCCTGCCGGGCACCGCTGGTCGGCTCGCCACCGCCCTCGGACTTGCCGCCGCGGGTGCGGCGCCGGTTGCGGCGCGGCCGCTTGGCCTCGCCCGACTCGCCCTCCGGCTCGGCGTCCAGCCCGGCGCGCGTGCGCTTGGCCAGCGGCAGCCGCCCGGTGACGTCGGTCGGGATGCTCAGGTCGGTGAACAGGTGCGCCGAGGTGGAGTAGGTCTCCACCGGCTCCGGCTTGCCCAGGCCGAGGGTGTCGCTGATCATCTTCCAGCGCGGTTCCTCGTCCCAGTCGACCAGCGTGATCGCCACGCCCTCGCGACCCGCGCGGCCGGTGCGGCCGATGCGGTGCACGTAGGTCTTCTCGTCGTCCGGGCACTGCAGGTTGATCACGTGCGTCACGCCGGCCACGTCGATGCCGCGAGCCGCGACGTCGGTGGCGACGAGGATGTCGACCTTGCCGGAGCGGAACGCGCGCAGCGCCTTCTCCCGGGCGCCCTGGCCCAGGTCGCCGTGCACGGCACCGGCGGCGAAGCCGCGCTCGGTGAGCTCGTCGGCCAGCTTCTGGGCCTGCCGCTTGGTGCGGCTGAAGACCATCGCGAGACCGCGGTCCTCGGCTTGCAGGGCCTTGGCGATCAGCTCGGACTTGTCCATCGAGTGCGCGCGGTAGATGAACTGCCGGGTGCGCTCGTGCACCGCGCCCTCGTCGGCCTGCTCGGCGCGGATGTGCGTCGGGCGGGTCATGAAGGTGCGGGCCAGGGTCAGGATGGGTCCGGGCATGGTCGCCGAGAACAGCATGGTCTGCCGCTGCTCGGGAACCATCCGCAGGATCCGCTCGATGTCGGGCAGGAAGCCCAGGTCGAGCATCTCGTCGGCCTCGTCGAGCACGAGCGTGGAGACCTTGCCCAGCACCAGGTGGCGCTGCTCGGCCAGGTCCAGCAGGCGGCCCGGGGTGCCGATGACCACGTCGACGCCGTTGCGCAGCGCGGAGATCTGCTCCTCGTACGGGCGGCCGCCGTAGACGGCGAGGGTCCGCACGCCCAGGTGCTTGCTCGCGTCGGTGAGGTCGCGGGTGACCTGCAGGCACAGCTCGCGGGTCGGGACCACGATCAGGGCCTGCGGGGTGCCGTCGCCGGCACCGCCCACGCGGTGCAGCAGCGGGACGCCGAAGCCCAGGGTCTTGCCGGTTCCGGTGCGGGCCTGACCGATGAGGTCTTCGCCGCGCATCGCCAGCGGGAGCGTCAGCTCCTGGATCGCGAAGGTCCGCTCGATGCCGCCGTCGTTGAGCGCCTTGACGATGTCCGGGTGGACGTCGAGCTCGGCGAACGTCGGGGGGAGGTGCTCTTCGGTGGCCTCGTCTGCGGGAATGCTGGAGATGTCGGGGGCGCCGCCCCCGGTCTGATCTTCGAGGCCACCAGGGGCCTGGGTGTTCGTGAACGTCAGAATGATCGCCTCTCTCGGTACCTGCGCGCGTTCCTCCCGGTTCGGGCCGATCCCGTGGCGACGTCCTCCCGGCACACGGCGGCCGCCGTTTCGCGGCTGCTCGGAGTGCTCGTGGTCACCGACGTAATGGTGCGCGCCTTCGTTTCGCTACAGCGGCGAATACCCCGCTGGCTGGTTCGTTGTCTCATCGGCATCGCATGCGCGCCAAGGCCGTCGAGCCGTTCGCTCGAGCCGCGTCGCGCCGACATGTCCGGGGCCGTCTCGCTCGGGCGCCCGTCGCCCGGACCGTGACGTTTCGGGGAGCCGACCCCACGGTGTTCGACCGCGTCGTCTGGACGCCGATTGCTCCTCCGAGGCCGAGGATACCTGTTCTTCAGCCCAAACTGACGTGGCGCGTATAACTCGGGCGTGCCGACGGTTACGCTCGCAGCCATGAACGAGGCTGACCAGCGGGCCACCATGCCGGGTGAAAGTGACGAACGTTACCAGGAAGGCGTCGTGGACCTGCTCGCGGCGCTGGCCTACGGCGAGCTCTCGGCGTTCGACCGCCTCGCCGAGGACGCGCGCACCGCGCCGACGCTGACCGGCCGAGCGGCGCTGTCGAGCATGGCGGCGGCTGAGATCGGCCACTACCGGATGCTGGAGCAGGCGCTGGCCGCCCGCGGGGTCGCGGTCGACGAGGCCATGCAGCCCTTCGCCCAGCCCTTCGAGGCGTTCAACTCCTCCACGGCACCGCACTCCTGGCTGGAGTCGCTGGTCAAGGCCTACGTCGGCGACGGCCTGGCCGCGGACTTCTACCGCGAGGTCGCGGAGTGGCTGGAGGCCGACACGCGCGAGCTGGTGCTGACGGTGCTGGCCGACACCGGACACTCCGCGTTCGCCGAGCGCGAGGTCCAGGCGGCCTGCGCCGACGACCGCTCGCTGCGCGACAAGCTGACGCTGTGGGGACGCCGCCTGCTGGGCGAGGCGATCACCCAGGCCCAGTTCGTGGTCGCCGAGCGCGACGCGCTGGCCGAGCTGATCATCAAGGGCTCCGGGGACCTCACCGGCATCGGCGCGATGTTCCGACGCCTGCAGAGCAACCACACCAAGCGCATGGGCCGGCTCGGCCTGGGCTGACGGGCTGTTCGAGGATTCGCTCTTAGCGAATGGGCAGATCCGATGCCTAGCGGGTTGCCTGGGATAGCCTTGGCCGGTCACATCGTTTCTAGTGCCCTACGGAGGTTCGGCGTGGAGGTCAAGATCGGCGTCGTGGACAGTCCGCGCGAGCTGACGGTCGACAGCGGGCAGTCCCCGCAGGAGATCGAATCGCTGGTCTCCGACGCGCTGAAGAACGAGGCGAGCGTGCTGGCGCTGGACGACAGCAAGGGGCGGCGCATCATCATCCCGTCGACCAAGATCGCCTACATCGAGATCGGACCGGCGGACGTGCCGCGCGTGGGCTTCGGGGTCGGCTGACACCCGATTCGAGCTGATCGAGGGGCATCCCGGGTTTCCGGGGCGCCCCTCGTCGCGTTTCAGCCCAGCTCTTCGTCGGGGACGACCTCCAGGTAGGTCTCGTCGAGCAGGTCGAGGTTCTCGTCCGGGTCGAGGACCAGCCCGGCCGAGCGCAGCACGCCGTCGATGCCGGACCAGATGACCTGCGCCAGGTAGGTGGTGAGGTCCTCGCGGCTCATCGTCTGCCGGTCCAGCCACCAGTCGCCGCTGGCCTGCACGAGGCCGACCAGGCCGTGGCTCCACACCTCGACGCCGCCGGAGTCCAGGCCCAGCGCGCGCATGTAGCGGCCGAGCAGCCTGGCCAGCGAGTTGGCGATGACGGTCTTCTCGTTGGACACCGGGTCGCTGGCGACGGGCCGGTCGGTGAAGTTGCGTTGCACGACGAACCGGTAGAGGTCCGGGTACTCCTCGATGAGGCCCAGGTAGGCGTCGAGCAGCCGCCGGATGAGCTCGTTGGCGGAGCCGTTGACCTTGAACAACGGGCGGAGGCGCTGCATCAGCAGGTCGGTGCCCCACTCGCCGACGGCGACGTAGAGGTCGCTCTTGTCGCTGAAGTGCCGGTAGAGCACGGGTTTGCTGACGCCGGCCTCGGCGGCGATGTCGTCCATGCCGACTTCCGCGCCGTGCTCGCCGATCGCGCGCACCGCCGCTTGGACGAGTTCGGCGCGCCGGGCCAGCCGGTGCTCGCGCCACCGCTCCTTGCGGGCGTCGCCCTTGTGCTCCTCGTTTCGGACAGCCTTGACATGCCGGGCACTGTGACTCACGCTACCTGAGGTTACTGTTACCACCGGTAACACGCAATCTTGATGGAGCGGAATTGCAGACGGTTACTCCCGCCGAGTTCACCACCAGCGACGGCGCCCGGCTGCGGCTGATCGACGAGGGTCCTGCGGACGCCCCGATCACCGCGGTGTTCGTGCACGGCTGGACGCTGAGCAAGCACACCTGGGACCGCGTCGCCGCCGGACTGCCCGCTGCGGCCGGGCGCAACGTGCGCACGCTGCGCTACGACCTGCGCGGCCACGGCGGCAGCCGCCCGGCCGAACCCGGTGATGCCACCATCCGCCGCTGCGCGGACGACCTCGCCGAGCTCATCGCCGACCGCGTGCCCGAGGGCGAGCTCGTGCTGGCCGGGCACTCCATGGGCGGCATGACGATCATGGCGCTCGCCGAGCAGCACCCGCAGGTGTTCGACCGCGTGCGCGGGGTGGCGCTCGTGGCGACCTCCTCGGGCAACCTCGCCGCGCCCAGCTTCGGCTTGCCCAAGCCCGGTGCGGACGTCTTCAACGCCGGTGAGCGGGCGCTGCGCCGCTACCTGGCGGGTGCCAAGGGGCAGCGGGTCAGCGGCGCCTTGGGCTGGCTGCGCCCGGGTGTCCGGTGGCTGCTGTTCGGCAAGCGGCCGCAGTCCGACGACGTGGCGGCCACGGCGTCCTGGCTGGCCGGGTGCCACCCGGTGAACATGGCCGGCTATCGCGAGTCGCTCGCCGCTCACGAGCGCGCCGAGGCCCTGTCGAGGTTCGACGGCATCCCGACCCTGATCTTCGCGGGCGGCTCGGACCGCCTCACTCCGACCGACCACGCGGAGAAGATCGCCGAGAAGCTGCCGAACGCCGAGTTCTACCTCTACCCGGGAGCGGGCCACATGCTCCCGCTGGAGCGCACGGAAGAACTCACCGCCCGCCTGGCCACCCTGCTCTGACGTCACCCGACCGGGGGAAGGATTCGAATTTCGCGCGAAATTCGAGTGGAGAAGTTCGAGCTCGAATTTCGCGCGAAATTCGAATCCCCGCCTCGAGAGCGGCTCTGACCTGCGCGGATGCGTCAGGCTGGGGTGTTGCGTGACGTGCGGATCCTCGTCGGGTCAGGGCGTCTGGAGGGGGAAGCCCGCCAGGCCCTTCCAGGCGAGCGTCGACATCAGGTTGACGGCCTCGTCGCGGGGGATCTTCTGCTGCTCGTCGAGCCAGTCCCGGGCGGTGACCTGGGCGAGGCCCACGAGTCCCACCGCCAGGAGGCGGGCCCGGGCGGCGTCCAGCCCGGCGTCGGCGGTGACGGCCTCGGTGATCGCGTCGATGCAGCCGGAGAGCGAGTTCTCGACGGCCTTCTCCACGGCGGGCTCACCGCGCAGGTCGGATTCGAACACGAGCCGGAACGCCTGGTCCTCGCTGGCGACGAACTCGTAGAACGCGCCGATGGCCGCGCGCACGCGCAGCTTGTTGTCGGTGGTCGATTCTATCGCCGTGCGGACCCGGCGGACGAGCTCGTTGCCGTGGGTCTCCAGCAGCGCCAGGTACAGCTCCAGCTTGCCGGGGAAGTGCTGGTAGAGGACCGGTTTGCTGACTCCCGCGCGCTCGGCGATGTCGTCCATCGCCGCAGCGTGGTAACCGTTGTGCACGAACACGTACTGCGCAGCTTCGAGCAGCTGCGCCCGGCGCGCGTCGCGCGGCAACCGGATTCCCTTGTTCGGCTGCGCGGTCCCGGTCATCCTCGCCTCTTCCTTCCGCCGCGATCGGTGGCCATGCAGCCCCCAAACTTCCCCGACTCTACTCGCCAGTAAAGCCGCTTACCGCAATCCGTCCGGTTCGGACTGCATCCTGTACTGATGACGACGCGTGCGACCGACGTGAACCTGCACCGGCCTGCGAGGCGGAACCGGCTGGATCGCGACGCCCTGACGCGGGTGCCGCTGGTCGACGGCCTCCCGGCGCTGGATCCCCACCTGCGTCCGCCCGAGGGTCGCAGGATCGACCTGCCCGCGGCCGAGGACTCCGGTCCCGCCTGGTTGCACGTCCGCGAGACGGAGGGGCCGCCCGGCGCGGAGACCGCCGTTCACCTGCACGGACTCGCCGGGTCGTCGACGAACTGGACCGACCTGGCTGCCCAGATGTCCGGTCACCTGCGCAGCGTAGCGGTGGACCTGCCCGGATTCGGCCGCTCGCAGCCCCCGGCGGGCTTCGGCTACACGCGGCAGGAGAACGCCGACCTGATCATCCGGCTGCTGACCGAGCTGGGCGCCGGAGCGGTGCACCTGACCGGCAACTCCTTCGGCGCGGCCGTGGCCATCGAGGTCGCCGTGCGCCGGCCGGACCTGGTCAGCACGCTGACGGTGATCTCCCCGGCGATGCCGGACCTGCGCCCGAGCCCGAGCCGGATCTCCGATCCGCGGCTGGCCCTGGCGCTGCTGCCGGTCGTCGGCCCGCCCACTCGCCGCAGGCTCGCGGAGGTCACTCCGCGGGAGCGCGCCGAGCAGCTGGTCCGGGTGTGCTTCGCCGAGCCGGACCGCATCCCGCCGCACCGCCTGGACGAGGCGGCGGAGGAGTTCGCCGAGCGCGCGAGCCTGCCCTGGGCCACCGCCGCGCTGGCTCGCACGACCGTGGAGCTGATGCGCTCCTGGGTCTCGCCACCCGCGCGCTCGCTGTGGCGGTTGCTGCCCCGTGTCGACGCGCCCGCCCTGGTGATCTGGGGTGACAACGATCGGGTGGTTTCAGTCCGCAAGGCACCACGCACGGCGACGCTGCTCCCGCGTGGACGGCTGCTCGTGCTGCCGCGCACCGGTCACGTCGCCCAGTTGGAGCGCCCTGCGATGGTGGCGCGCGCGGTCCTGGGGCTCGCGCTCTCCGACACCTGGTGAAACGCGCTCTTACGCAACAAGGGTGATCTTTTCGGCGGTGCTCACCCCCAGTGGTCGGTGTGACGGAGTTGGCTGGTCGGGCTGTGGCACGCTATTGGGGTGAACCGCCCGCCGCAGCCCTCCAGCGACTCCGTGGAAGACCGCCATCCGGCGGACCGTTCCGCGCGTGAGTCGCGTGGTCTGGCGGACCGCACGCGGCGGCGGGGCGACGCCCCCAGGGGCGAGCCGCTGGCCGCCTCCTGGACGCCTGAGCCCTCGAAGGGCCACTACCGGGCGAGGCACCGCAAGAGCGTCCTGGGCCGCTACGGCTGGCGGGTCTACGCGCTGCCGCTGCTGGTGGTCATCACCGCGCTGGCGGTGCTGCAGACCGCGCGCCCGGGCGACGTCGACGCCGCGCTGACCGGGCCGCCGCCGATCGCCGAGCAGGGGCCGGGCGAGCCGATCGTCCGCGAGGCTCCGCCGAGCCAGACCTTCCCGGTCAACATGTTCTCCGCAGACCTGCCTCCCGGCGGCCCGATCCCGGAGACCGGTGCCCGCACCTTCCAGGTGCTGCCCGGCACGTCGCCGGTCGTCGGCTCCGGGCAGCTCTACCGCTACAGCGTGGAGCTGGAGGTCGGCGTGGAGCTGCCCGACCCCAACGCCGAGTTCGGCAACCTGGTGCAGACGACCCTGTCGGACCCGCGCAGCTGGACGAACCCGCAGGCGGGCGGCATCTCGCTGCAGCGGGTCGACTCCAGCGGTCCGCGCCCGGACTTCCGGGTGATCCTGGTCAGCCAGCAGACGGCCCGCGAAGCCTGCGACTACACCGCCGGCGTGCCCTACGACAGCTCGTGCCGCAAGGGCGACATGGTCTACCTCAACGCGGCCCGCTGGGTGCGCGGCGCCGTGTCGTTCGAAGGTGACATCGGCAACTACCGCCGCTACGCGATCAACCATGAGGTCGGCCACGTCTTCGCCAACAAGCACGTCGGTTGCCCCGGTCAGGGAGCGCTGGCGCCGGTGATGATGCAGCAGACCTTCAGCGTCTCCAACAACGAGCTTCACGACCTCAACAAGGTCGCCGACCAGGGCACGAAGATCGACGCGAACGGTTTCGTCTGCCGCCCGAACGCCTGGCCGTTCCCGGTCGCGCCCGGCTTCTGAGCACGCCTTCCCACGAGCATCTCGCCGTCCCGGATGCTGGGAGTAGTTTGGGTTGGGGAATCGGATCGTTCAGGCTTGCGTTGCAGATTCCGTGTTACCCGTTGGGCAACACGTGGACGCTTTTGAGGCACCGGCCGCTCTCGCAGCGAGCGGTGCCGCCACCAGAGGAGGAGCTGGGAATGTCCGGCGCAACGTCGCTACCGCCGCTGGTCGAGCCGGCGTCGGAGCTGACCAAGGAAGAGGTCGCGCGCTACAGCCGCCACCTGATCATCCCGGACGTCGGGATGGACGGGCAGAAGCGGCTGAAGAACGCCAAGGTCCTGGTGG
The DNA here is from genome assembly GCF_004348435.1 of Saccharopolyspora terrae. Classification (NCBI taxonomy): domain Bacteria; kingdom Bacillati; phylum Actinomycetota; class Actinomycetes; order Pseudonocardiales; family Pseudonocardiaceae; genus Saccharopolyspora; species Saccharopolyspora terrae. The sequence continues at coordinate 34,257 of NZ_SMKS01000006.1, forward strand.
TCGGCGCCGGCGGGCTCGGTAGCCCGGCGCTTCTGTACCTGGCCGCGGCCGGGGTCGGCACGCTCGGCATCGTCGAGTTCGACGAGGTCGACGAGTCGAACCTGCACCGCCAGGTCATCCACGGGCAGTCCGACCTGGGCCGCCCGAAGGCCGAGTCGGCGAAGGACTCCATCGCCGAGGTCAACCCCTACGTCCAGGTCAACCTGCACCAGACGCACCTGACCTCGGACAACGCCCTCGACATCTTCCGCGACTACGACCTGATCCTGGACGGCACGGACAACTTCGCCACCCGGTACTTGGTCAACGATGCCGCCGTGCTGCTGGGCAAGCCGTACGTGTGGGGTTCGATCTTCCGCTTCGAGGGCCAGGCCAGCGTGTTCTGGGCCGAGCACGGGCCGCAGTACCGCGACCTCTACCCCGAGCCGCCGCCGCCCGGCATGGTGCCGTCGTGCGCCGAGGGCGGCGTGCTGGGCGTGCTGTGCGCCTCCATCGGTTCGATCATGGTCAACGAGGCCATCAAGCTGATCACCGGAATCGGTGAGACGCTGCTGGGCCGGCTGATGATCTACGACGCGCTGGAGATGAGCTACCGCACCGTCAAGATCCGCAAGGACCCGAACGCCGACCCGATCAACGAGCTGATCGACTACGAGGCGTTCTGCGGCGTGGTCTCCGACGACGCGCAGCAGGCCGCGGCGAACAGCACCATCACGCCGCAGGAGCTCAAGGAGATGTTCGATCGGGGCGAGAAGTTCGAGCTGATCGACGTCCGGGAGCCGCACGAGTACGAGATCGTCAAGATCGACGGCTCGAAGCTGATCCCCAAGGACCGCATCCTGTCCGGTGAGGCGCTGTCCGAGCTGCCGCAGGACCGCAAGATCGTCCTGCACTGCAAGTCCGGTGGCCGTTCCGCCGAGGCGCTGGCGGCGCTGCACAAGGCCGGCTTCGCCGACGCCGTGCACGTCGGCGGCGGTGTGCTGGGCTGGGCCAACCAGGTCGACAAGAGCCTGCCGACCTACTGATCGAAGTCGCGCCAGAGCGGTGTGCCGGTTCCTGAAGACTGGCGCACCGCTCTTGCGTTTTCCGGAGCGCCTGCTGCCCATTCCTCGATCTTCGAGGTAGCGTCTGGCGCGTGAGTGCTACGCCGGAGCCGCCACCGCCGCACGTGTGCGCGGCGTTCGGCGCGCGTGTCGAAGAGCCCGAGGCGCTGGAGGGCGCGGTCGCGTGGCGTTGCGGCGAGATCGTGCTCAAGCCGGCCGCCAACACCGCCGAAGCCGCGTGGGTCGCGCAGACCCTCGACGTGCTGGAACCCGACGACGTCCGGATCTCGCGTCCGGTCCGCTCGACCGACGGCCGCTGGGTGGTGTCGGGCTGGTCCGCCAGCCGCGACGTCATGGGCCGTCCCGAGCCGCGGCACGACGAGGTCGTGGCCATGTCGCTGCGGCTGCACGCGGCCAGCAGGTTCCTGTCCCGGCCGCGGTTCCTGCAGCTGCGCCAGGACATCTACGCCCTGTCCGACCGGATGGCGTGGGGTGAAGAGGACTACGCGCTGCCGCAGGAGAAGGGCGGCAGGCTCTACGACGTGCTGGCCGGTTCGCGGCGCCCGGTGCAGCTGCAGGCGCAGGTCGTGCACGGCGACCTGTTCGGCAACGTGCTCTTCGCCGGCGACGCCTCGCCCGGGGTGATCGACTTCAACGCGTACTGGCGGCCTGCCGAGTGGGCCGCGGCCGTGGTGGTCGTGGACTCGCTGGCCTGGGGCGGAGCCGATCCGGCGATCGTGGAGCGCTGGTCGCACCTGACCGACTGGCCGCAGGCGTTGCTGCGCGCCTTGCTGTTCCGGCTCGCGGTGCACGCGCTGCACCCGCGCTCCTCCGCGAAGACGCTGACGGGCTTGGAGCGCGCGTCGAAGGTCGTGCTGGAAGTCCTGTGACGGGCTTCGCCTCGGTTCGCGCGGGTGGTTGTGTGACGATGGGCGCGTGCAGGACGTTCTGAGCGGTTTCACGGTCGGGATCACGGCGGAGCGCAAGGCCGAGGAGATCGGCAACTTGCTGGCCCGCCGGGGTGCTCGCGTGCTGTTCGGCGCCGCGATGCACACGGTTCCGCTGCCGGAGGACGGCCAGCTCGCCGACGCCACCGAACGGGTGCTCTCGGGCCCAGTGGACTTCGTCGTGGCGATCACCGGCATGGGTTTCCGGGGCTGGTTCGAGGCCTCGGGCGAGGCGCTGCCGGCGCACCTCGGCGATGCCCGGGTGGTGGCGCGGGGCGCGAAGGCAAAGGGCGCGGTGCGCGGGGCCGGGCTGCGCGAGGAGTGGACCTCGCCGACCGAGGAATCCGCCGAGGTCCTCGACTACCTGCTGGAGCAGGGCGTGGCGGGCAAGCGGGTCGTGCTGCAGGTCCACGGCGACCCGATGCTCGAATTCCGCCGCGCGCTCACCGAAGCCGGAGCCGAGGTCGTCCCGGTCACGGTCTACCGCTGGACGGACCCGGTCGACCTGGAGCCGCTGGACCGCCTCATCGACGCGGTCATCGCGGGCGAGGTGGACGCCCTGCCGTTCACCAGCGCTCCCGCCGCGACCAACTTCCTGGCCCGCGCCGACCGCACCGACCGGGGCGAGGCGCTCCGGAAGGCGCTGCGCGACAACGTCCTCATCGCCTGCGTCGGCCCGGTCACCGCAGCGCCCATCGCCAAAGCCGATCTGCCCCACGCGATCCCGGACCGGGCCCGCACCGCGGCCCTGGTCCGCCTCGTCACCGACGAGCTGCCCAACCGGGACGCCTGACCCCGGTCGAATTTCGCGCGAAATTCGACTGCGGAAGTTTCGCCTCGAATTTCGCGCGAAATTCGTGTGCTAGCCCCGCGAAGCGGCCCTGACCTCGGCAGACACGCGAGGATGTCGCCCTTCGGGTGAGGTGGGTCAGCGCGTCCAGCGGTAGTGGCGCATGGCGATCTTGCCGTCTTGGGCGAGGACGCCTTCGGCCCGGAGGAGTTCGAGCTGGCGGTGGCGGAGGTGGTCGGCGACGGTGCCGTTGGAACGGAGCACGCGGTGCCAGGGCAGGTCGGCGGTGTCCTCGGACATGATCCGCCCCACGAGCCGCGCTGACCGGAGTCCGGCGAGCTCGGCGACGTCGCCGTAGGAGAGCACCCGGCCAGGGGGGATCGACGCGACCACGGCCCGGACCCGCTCGAACGTCTCCTCATCCACGCACCGAAAGCTACCGCACGGCTGGACGGTCCCGGTCGCCTCGCGGACGGTTCTGGTCCGAACCGTCCATGATCGATGTCGCTCTTGCCGGGTCGATTCGGGCCAGGACCGGAAACGGCCCGCCCCCGGGTGGGAGAGGGCGGGCCGTCGTTGAGGGGGACCGAGCGTCAGCCCTGGAAGCTGGCGACGATCTTGGTGAAGTCCCAGTCCTGCTGGTCGATGCCGCTGCAGGAGTCCACGGCGCCGCCGTTGCACGGGCGGTCGCGGTTGACCGACCAGAAGGTGAAGCGGCCGAGGCCCTTCTCCTTGGCGTAGTCGGCCATCTTCTGGAACGCGGCCTGGTCGACGAGCTCGCCCTCGACGTCGGTCTTGCCGTTCATCGACGAGATGCCGGAGTGCGCGTAGGCGTCCGCGTCGTTGTAGCCGAAGCTGGCCTTCAGCGCTTCCTTGAGGCCCTCGGTCGCGGAGATGGTGTCCGCGGCCATGTCGGAGCCGTTGAAGTCGAACGGCATCTGCGTCCACACGTCGATGTTCGCGCCGATCTCGGCGGCCTTGGCGAACATCGCCTTGCCGTTCTCGTTCGGGCCGGTGGTGGTCGGGAAGGTGACCACGGTCAGCAGGCCGGGGTTGGCCTCCTTGACGATCTTCAGCGCCTCGACGACCTTGTCGCGGGACGCCTGGCCCTCGAACTCGGTGGCCTCGATGTCGATGTCGATGGCCTTGAGCCCGTAGGCGTCGATCAGCTTCTGGTAGGCCGCGGCCAGCTGCTGGGCGTCGGCGCACACCTCGCCGAGCTTGGTGCCGGAGTAGCCGCCGATGGACGGGATCACGTCGCCGCCTGCGCCGCGGATCGCGTCGATGGTGGCCTTGTCCTGGCCGTCGAGCGGGCGCTGACCGTCCCAAGCGGGGTTGCAGCCGCCGTCTGAATTGATGAAGGCGAGGGTGAAGTCCTTGATGCCGGTCGCGTTCATGACGTCGGCGGGCGCGGGCGGGCTGCCCCAGCCGTTGTACAGGTAGGGCGAGGCGGCGACCGGGCTCGTGGCGGCGCTGGGCTCTTCGGCGCTGAGGGCCGGGGCCGCGCCGATGGCCAACGTGCCGAGAACGGCGGCGCCGGCGAGCAGGCTCGTGCGGATCTTGCTCACGCTTCCTCCTTCTTCGGGGTTGCGTCGCGCGATCGGGGCTGCGCGAATTCGCAGGTCACGGGCGGGGGAGGCCCGCGATGGGAGGAAATCTGCCAGACCGCAAAATTGGTTTGTACCACCAAACGTCGGAGCGCGATCCCAGCATTCACAGTTGGAAATCCCGGAGAACTCGGGCACATTCCGGCGTGCCCGGAACCGATCTTGTCCCCTCGACGTGGTTCCATTCGGTGCGTGCCTCCCGCGAATTCGCCCGTGCTCGTGCGCCGCGCCGAGACCGCGCGCCGCGCCACGACCTGGGACGAAGCGGGCCGCCGCGCGCTGGAGCACTCCTTCGGATTCCTCCGCGTGCTCGGCGGTCCGGGAACGGGGAAGTCGACGCTGATCGCCGAGATCGCGGCCGACCGGATCCGAAACCGGGGCGTGTCACCGGAGAACGTCCTCGTGCTCACCTCCAGCCGCCGCGCGGCGTCGTGGATGCGCACCGAGATCACCCGGTTGCTCACCGGGTCCGGCGAGGACGTGCGCACCGCCCCGGAACCGCTGGTGCGCACCGTGCACTCCTACGCCTTCGCCGTCCTGCGGCTGCAGGCGGTGCGCGACCAGCTCCCGCCGCCGCAGCTGCTCAACGGCCCCGACCAGGACGCCCTGGTCCGCGAACTGCTGGAAGGCGACGTCGAGCAGGGTGCCCCCGACTGGCCGGAGCCGCTGCAACCCGCCCTGACCGTCCCCGGCTTCGCCGAGGAGCTGCGGGACCTGCTGCTGCGCGCGGCCGAACGCGGCGTCGACCCGGACCGGCTGATCGCCCTCGGGCGCGAGCACGGACGCCCGGAATGGGTCGCCGCGGGCCGGTTCGGCCGCCAGTACGAGCAGGTCACGCTGCTGCGCGGTGCCGGAGGATCGCAGGCCCCTGCCCTGGACGCCGCCGAGCTCGTCGGTTCCGCGCGCCTGGCATTCGCCACCGACTCCGGGCTGCTCATGGCCGAGCAGGACCGGGTCCGGTACGTGCTGGTCGACGACGCGCAGCACCTGGACCCGCAGCAGTACCGGCTGATCCGCACGCTCGGCGACACCGCCACCGAGTTCATCCTCGCCGGTGACCCGGACCAGTCCGTCTACACCTTCCGCGGCGCCGACCCGCGCTGCCTGCTCGACGCCGATCCCGGCGGCACCGACACCACCGTGCTCACGGTCGATCACCGCATGTCGAAATCGGTGCGAGAAGCCGTGCAGCGCTTGGCTTCCCGGCTGCCCGGCCACGGGCCGCAGCGCCGCCTGGTCGAGCCCGAACCGGAGTCCGAGCAGGACGAGACGGCCAGCGGCGCGGTGCAGGTGCGGTTGCTGGCGACCGAGGCGCAGGAGGCGGCGTGGGTCGCCGACCAGCTCCGCCGCGCCCACCTGCTCGACGAGATCCCCTGGTCGCGGATGGGTGTTGTGGTGCGCTCGACGGGCCGGTCGCTGCCGGTGCTGCGGCGCGCGCTGCTGGCCGCCGGGGTGCCGATCGCGCTGCCGGTGGACGACGTGCCGCTGCCGCAGCGCGCCGCCGTCCGCCCGCTGCTGACGCTGCTGCGGTGCGCGATCCGCCCGCACGAGCTCGACGCCGACGCGGCGGCGGTGCTGCTGTCCTCGCAGCTCGGCGGTGCGGACCCGCTGGCGCTGCGCCGGTTGCGGCGCGGTCTGCTGCGCCTGGAGTCGGCGTCGGGCGGCAGCCGTCCCAGCGGTGAGCTGCTGGTCGAGGTGCTGCGCGACGGCGACCGGCTGGCCGCGCTGGAGGACTCGGCCGCCGAATCCGCCCGCCGCGTCGCGGCCCTGCTGCGCACCGCGCAGGAGTCGGCGGACAAGGGCCAGAGCGTCGAGGAAACCCTGTGGCGGGTGTGGAAGGCCTGCGGGCTGGAGAAGCGCTGGGTCGCCCAGTCCGAGCGCCACGGCGTCACCGGCGCGCAGGCCGACCGCGACCTGGATGCGATCGTGGCGCTGTTCGACGCCGCGGCCCAGTTCGTCGACCGGTCACCGGGCAACGACGCGGCCGGGTTCGCCGACTACCTCACCGACCAGCAGATCGCCGGGTCCTCGCTGGCGCCGACCGCGCCGCGCGACAACGCGGTCCAGATCCTCACCGCCCACGCCGCGACCGGTCAGGAGTGGGACGTGGTGGCGGTTCCCGGTGTTCAGGAGGGCAGCTGGCCCGACCTGCGGCTCCGCGGATCGCTGCTGGGCGTGGAGCACCTGGTCGACGTGCTGTCGGGGGTGACGGCGGAACGGGTGTCGGCGACGGCGCCGCTGCTGGCCGAGGAGCGCCGGCTGCTGCTGGTCGCCGCGAGCCGTGCCCGGCGCAGCCTGCTGGTCAGCGCGGTGCGCGGCGAGGACGAGCAGCCTTCCCGGTTCCTCGACGAGCTCGACGGCGTGGAGAGCGATCCGGATTCCGCGGAACGCCCGATCGCCCGCCCGGAGCGGGGGCTCACGCTGGCCGACCTGGTCGGCGAGCTGCGCCGGGTGGTCTGCGACTCCGAGGAGCCCGAGGAGCGCAGGCGCCGCGCGGCCGGGCAGCTCGCCCGGCTCGCCGCCGACGGCGTGCCCGGCGCGGACCCCGACTCCTGGTACGGCCTGCCCGCGCCGTCCACCGACGCGCCGCTGGTCACCGGCGACGACCCGGTCAAGGTCTCGCCCTCCACAGTGGACATCCTCGCGAAGTGCCCGCTGCGCTGGCTGGTCGAGCGCAACGGCGGCCAGGACACGGCCGAACTCGCCGCCGTCACAGGAACTCTCGTGCACGCGCTGGTGCAGGCCGCCGCCGACGGCGCCGACACCGACCAGCTGCACCAGGCGCTCGACGAGGCCTGGCAGACCATCGACGCCGGGGCGCCGTGGTTCTCCCGCAAGGAGCGCAAGCGAGTTGAGGGGATGCTCAACGCCTTCGTCGTCTGGCTGGTGCAGTCCCGCGCCGAGCTCACCCAGATCGGCGTGGAGCGCGACCTCGACGTCACCGTGCAGGGCCGCGAGGGCGGACCCTGGCTGCGGCTGCGCGGCCGGGTCGACCGGCTCGAATCCGACTCCTCGGGACGACCGGTCGTCGTGGACGTCAAGACGGCGAAAGCGCCGGTCAGCAAGGGTGATGCCGAGGAGCACCCGCAGCTGGCGGTCTACCAGCTGGCCGCCGCGCTCGGTGCCTTCGGCGACGAGCAGGAGCCCGGGGGAGCCCGGCTGCTCTACGTCGCCAAGTCCGACCGCAAGGGCTCGGCGACCGAACGCGCGCAAGAACCGCTCGACCAGGAGAAGATCAAGGTGTGGCTCGACGTCGTGCACAGCGCTGCTGAGTCCAGCCTCGGACCGGCCTACGTGGCCAGCGAGAACACCGACTGCCCGCGCTGCCCGGCGCGCACCAGCTGCCCGGTTCACCCCGCAGGTAGGCAGGTTTCGCAGTGATCAGTCCACAGCGGATCGCCCAGGCCCTCGGCCTGCACCAGCCCACGCCCGAACAGGCCGAGGTCATCGCCGCACCACCCGAACCGGCGCTGGTGGTGGCCGGTGCCGGGGCGGGCAAGACCGAGACGATGGCCGCGCGCGTCGTGTGGCTGGTCGCCAACCAGCTGGTCACGCCCGAGCGCGTGCTGGGCCTGACGTTCACCCGCAAGGCCGCCCGCCAGCTCGCCGACCGGGTCCGCGCCCGGCTGCGCAGGCTCGCCGGGTCCGGCCTGCTCGACGAGGTCGATCCGAGCGGGCAGCTGCGGTCGGCGGTGCTCACCGAAGAACCGACCGTGCTGACCTACCACGCCTACGCCGGGCGCATCGTCGGCGAGCACGGGCTGCGCGTGCCGGTGGAGCCGGGCGCGCGGCTGCTCACCGCGACCGCCTCGTGGCAGCTCGCGCACCGCGTGGTGGCGAGCTGGACCGAAGACCTCGACACCGACAAGGTGCCGACCACGGTCACCAGCTACCTGCTGGCCCTGGCCGGTGAGCTCGCCGAACACCTCGTGAGCCCGGACGAGTTGCGGGTGCACGCCGAGAAGCTCTGCGAGGCGGTGGAGAACGCCCCGCGCGCCAAGGGCCAGCGCGCCAACCTTCCGCAGGACCTGGTGAAAGTCGTCGCCGCGCAACGGCTCCGGACCGCGATGCTGCCGCTGGTCGAGGAGTACGCGCAGCGCAAGCGCCGCGAAGGCGCGATGGACTTCGCCGACCAGATGTCGCTGGCGGCCAACCTCGCCGCCGGGCACCCGGAGGTCGTCGAGGGCGAACGCGCCCGCTACGGCGCGGTGCTGCTCGACGAGTACCAGGACACCGGGCACGCCCAGCGCGTCCTGCTGCGCTCGCTGTTCGGCGGCGATTCCGCGTCCCTGCCGGTGACGTCGGTGGGCGACCCGGCGCAGGCGATCTACGGCTGGCGCGGCGCGAGCGCGGCGAACCTGCCCCGGTTCACCACCGACTTCCCGCGCACCGAGGCCGACCACCTGGCTCCCGCGCACCGCTACGGGCTGCTGACCAGCTTCCGCAATCCCGAAGAGGTGCTGCGGATCGCCAACGCGGTGTCCGAACCGCTGCGCAGGATCGGCCTGGAGGTCGACGAGCTCCGCGCTCGCGAAGGCGCTGAGGACGGCGACATCCGGGTGCTGCTGGCCGAGCACGTCCGCGCCGAGCGCGAGTGGGTGGCCGACCGGATCCACGCCCAGTGGCAGGCCTCGATCGACGAGACCGGCCGACCGCCGACCGCCGCCGTGCTGGTCCGCCGCCGCGCCGACATGGCCGACATCGCGGTCGCCCTGCGGGAACGCGGACTCCCGGTGGAGGTCGTCGGTCTCGGCGGGCTGCTGGACGAGCCGGAGGTGCGCGACCTGGTCAGCGCGCTGCGGCTGCTCGTCGACCCGCTCGCGGGCACGGCCGCGGCCCGGCTGCTGACCGGTTCGCGCTGGCGGATCGGAGCCGCCGACCTGGCGGCGCTGTGGGAGCGGGCGCGGGAGCTCGGCACGCAGTTCTTCGGCGAACCCGAGTCCGACGACGCCACGGCTGTCGTCCACGCCGCGCTGCCGGGCGAGAACGCCGAGCAGGCGGGCCTGGCCGACGCCCTCGACGACCCCGGTCGGCCGGAGCGCTACTCCGAGCAGGGCTACGACCGCATCCGCAGGCTCGGCGGCGAGCTGGCCGCTCTGCGACGCCGCCTGGACCAGCCGCTGCCGGAGCTGGTCGCCGACGCCGAGCGCACGCTGCTGCTGGACATCGAGAGCCTGGCGCGGCCGGGCGGTGTGGGGCGCATCCACCTCGACGCCTTCGCCGACGTGGTCACCTCGTTCGCCACGGCCAGCCCGTCGGCGACGCTGCCGTCGCTGCTGGACTACTTCGCCGCCGCCGAGCGCGCCGAGGACGGTCTGGAACCCGGTGAGGTCGAGGTCGCCGACGACCGCGTGCAGATCCTCACCGTGCACGCCGCCAAGGGCCTGGAGTGGCAGGTCGTGGCCGTTCCGCACCTGGTCAACGACGTCTTCCCCGGCAAGCGCAAGTCCTCGTCGTGGCTGCGGTCGGTGACCTCGCTGCCCGCCGAGCTGCGCGGCGACGCACCCGACCTGCCCAAGCTCGACGTGGACCGGCTGAACGGCCTGGACCGCAAGGAGCTCAGCGAGGCGCTGGGCATCCACGACGAGGAGTTCGAAGCCCGTCGGCTCGCCGAGGAACGCCGCCTGTTCTACGTCGCGGTGACCCGCTCGGAGCGCACGCTGCTGCTGTCCGGGCACTGGTGGGGCGAGAGCGGCGACCGGCCCAAGGGCCCGTCGGACTTCCTCACCGAGACCGCGGAGGTCGTGCACGGCGACCGCGTCGGCGTCATCGACGAGTGGTGCCCGACTCCCGACGAGGACGCCGAGAACCCTCTGGCCCACGAGGTCCGCTCCGCCGAGTGGCCGGTGGATCCGCTGGGACAGCGTCGCGAAGCCGTCTCCGAAGGCGCGGAGCTGGTCCGCGCGGCCCTGTCCGCCGTGGATTCGATCGAGGTGGACGAGGACCCCGACGGCTGGGCGCGCGACGTCGACGTCCTGCTGGCGGAGCGGGCCGCCGCCGCGCAGCGCCGCGAGGAGGTCCGGCTGCCCGATCACCTGTCGGTCAGCCAGCTCGTCGAGCTCGCCGGTGACACCGATGCGCTGGCCCGCAGGTTGCGGCGGCCGCTGCCGTACCCGCCGAACCCGATGACCCGCCGGGGAACCGCGTTCCACGCCTGGCTGGAGCACCGGTTCACCTCCTCGGCGCTGCTGGACGTCGACGAACTGCCCGGTGCCGCCGACGATTCCGCTCCGATGCACGAGGACCTCGCCGAGCTGCAGAAGGCGTTCCTCGAGGGCTCCTGGGCCGACAGGACCCCGCACCGCGTGGAGGTGCCGTTCGAGACCCAGGTGGAGGGCATCGTCCTGCGCGGCCGGATGGACGCGGTCTTCGCCGATCCCGACGGCGGCTGGACGGTCGTGGACTGGAAGACCGGTGGAGTCCCCAACGGCGACCAGATCCCGTCGCTGTCGGTGCAGCTGGCCGCGTACCGGCTGGCGTGGGCGGAGCTGTCGAAGACCCCGCTGGAGAAGGTCCGGGCCGCCTTCCACTACGTCCGCCACGACTACACGCTGCGACCTGCGGATCTCCGGGACGCCGAAGGTCTTCGCGAGCTCATCACCGCGGTCCCGAAGAACCCGGAAATGAGTACACGTTCGGGTGGTGGAGCTTGAGTTCGGAGTGCGCGGCGGTCGACTATGCCCGCGATGAACACCGACTGGAAGCTCACCACTCCGCCTGAATCCGCAGTGCGCGTGGACGCCGAAGTTCTCGCCATGCGCGCCCCTCTGGTGCGGGTCCACCGCGACGATGAGGGCACCTGGTCCTTCGAGGGCCCGAGCGCCACGGGTCGGGAGTCCAAGCAGACCAAGCTGCAGGCCGTCGTCGGCGCCTGGCCGCACGTGGCGGCGCTGTCCGAACTCGACGCCGGGACGGCCGTCGTCTGGTCCTGGCGGCAGCACGGCTGGGCCGCGGAGTTCGAGTGCGAATGCGGCAACTGCGAGCAGCCGGTGGCCGGCGACATCGATCGCCAGAGCTGGCCATCGGAACTCCAGCCGCACACGATCATCAGCGTCGAGCAGGTCGCGCTGTCCGGCCAGCGTCCGCTCACCGACATCATCAGCACCCCGGGCGGCATCGCGATGCTCGGCCCCGGCGATCACCGCCGCACGGTCGACCTGATGACCCCGGTGGCGCTGGCCAACGTCATCCGCCGCTGGCCGCACACGGTCCAGGCGATGCGAGTTCTCCAGCAGAACCGCGGAATGCGCTGGAACCCCGACGGCCTCAACTGGCACGAATACGCCGTCGCCTGACGCTTTCAGGCCGCGACCGCGCTGTTTCAGGTGTGGGACTCAGCCCGCACCGCTGTGTTGTCACCTTCGGGGGATTTCTCAGCGGTTCTCTGGGAGGACGCCGCGCATTGGCGCGCTCAAGGAGTGGCGCCCAGAGAACCGCTGAGCGAGCCGGGTGGAACGTCCCCTCGTTTCAGGCGTTCTCGGTGAGTTGCGGGTGGTCCAGGAGTCGCGAGTAGAGGACTTCCAGCAGCCAGCGCCCGAACATCGACGAGCCGAATTCCGCGGCGCGGTTCTCCGGCGGGATGACGAGCTTGCCGGAATCGTCGGGACCGGTCGTGACGACACCGGCGCCGTAGTAGTCCAGCTCCAGCATGGACAGCGCGTCGTACCGCTGCTGACCGGGCAGGACCACCGCGCACGGCGCGAGCGACAGCAGCATCCCGCAGGCGCGCAGCGCCCGGGACGGCTTGGACACCGGAACGAGAATTCCGATCAGGTCGACCGCGGCCACCGGCAGCTGGTCGTGGTGCTCGGGTTCCGACCACGCCTTGAACCACGCCGGGTTGAGCTCGGGTTCCCAGCCGTTGTTCAGGCGCCATTCGTGGACGTCCGGCCGGATGCGGGCGACCGCGGTGAACCGGGTGTCGAGAACATCCACATCCGGTACTAATCTCCCGTCCCAACCGAGAGCGCGGGCCGCGTGCTGAAGCTGCTGCACGGTCGCATGGTAAACGCCCGAACCCCGATTTCGGGATGGTGTTTCCCCATTGATTCGACACAATTCCGGGCGGTCATCCTCCAGTTGTGCGGAGCGGTTACTGTTCAACGCCGTGAGTGGTCACAACGTCGGGGAGCGCGACTCATGAATCGAGGTCCCAGCCAGCTGTTCGGCAGGCACAACGCCGAGGAAGAGCTGAGCACCAGGCCCGATCACGCACTCGTGGGTGTCATCCGCATGCCGGGCACCGTGACGAGTCCTGTGCGCTCGATCATCCGCCGCATCCTGGGCGCCATGGTGGCGCTGGCCGCCACGGTCGCCATCGTCTACATCGGCCGGGACGGCTACCGGGATTCGGCGGGCGGCGAGCTCAGCGTGCTCGACGTCGTCTACTACGCCACGGTGTCGCTGTCGACGACCGGTTACGGCGACATCACCCCGGTCAGCGACCGGGCGCGGCTGGTGAACGTGCTCGTCATCACTCCGCTCCGCGTGCTGTTCCTGATCGTCCTGGTCGGCACGACACTGGAAGTGCTCACCGAGCGCTCGCGGCAAGCTTTCAAGATCCAACGCTGGAGGTCCAAGGTGCGCGACCACGTGGTCGTCATCGGATACGGAACCAAGGGCCGTTCCGCGGTCACCGCACTGCTCGGCGAGGGCGCCGACCCGGGCCGCATCGTGGTGGTCGACACCGACCGCGCGTCGCTGGAGTCGGCGTCCGCGCAGGGCCTGGTGACGGTCAACGGTTCCGGTACCCGCTCCGACGTGCTGCGCGTGGCGGGCCTGCCGCGCGCCCGCGCGATCGTGATCGCCCCCGCCCGGGACGACACGGCGGTGCTGGTGACCCTGACCGCCCGCGAGCTGGCCCCGAAGGCGCAGATCGTCGCGGCCGTCCGGGAAGCGGAGAACGTGCACCTGCTGCGCCAGTCGGGCGCGGATTCGGTGGTGGTCTCCAGCGAGACGGCGGGTCGCCTGCTGGGCATGGCGACGTCGACGCCGTCGGTGGTGGAGATGTTCGAGGACCTGCTCAGCCCCGAGGTGGGTCTGGCGATCGCCGAGCGCGAGGTGGAGCGCCAGGAGGTCGGCGGTTCGCCGCGGCACCTGACCGACATAGTGCTGGGCGTCGTCCGCGACGGCGAGCTCTACCGGGTGGACGCCCCGGAAGCGGACGCGATCGAGGCCGGCGACCGGCTGCTCTACGTGCGGAAAGTGACGCCGCCGCAAACGTGACCTTCTCACAACAGGTCTCGGGCACTTCCGGTTCTGGGTTTCTGGGACTATCGGTGTTGTGGGAAGCACGCGAGGTTCGGCCTCGGTGGCGTCGATCCTGCTCGTCCTGGGCGTTCTCGGCGTTGTGGTGGCCGGCGTGACGGTCTGGCCGCTGGTCGCGGCATCCGGGCAGCCGCAGGTCGCCGAACGCCGGGCGCAGGCGGTCGTCGTCGAGCCGCGCCCGTGCGGGGCGCGCGCGGCCGGTGACGTGGTCGAGGTGCAGATCGACGGCCAGACCCGCCGCGCCACCTTCGACGGCTGCGGGCACACCCGCGGTCAGCGCCTGGACGTGATGGTCCCCGCCCGCGCATCGGGGGACCTGCGGGTCACACCGGTGAAAACCCAGCAGACCGAACTGGAGGCGCTCGCCTGGCGCACCCACATCGTGCTGATCACCCTGGCCGCGGTCGCGGGCGGAGGCTACGGAATCCTCCTGGGCAGGCGCTAATCCACGTCGCTCGGCGGTGAGAGCCACGTGTTGCACTGGGTGATCTCGTTCTTGCTGAACCCCTGATCGACCCAGGTGGAGTTGGTCTGGATGCTGCCGTGGTCGTCGACGTCGCTGTTCTCGTCGCCGCGCGCGGCGGAGTCGCGCAGCGCGGGGAAGATGAGGTCGTTGCTGACGCCGCCGTTCTGCAGCGCGGCGAGGCTCATCCCCTCGAAGCAGGTGGCTTGCAGCTCGGAGCGCCGGGTGAGTTCGAGACCGGCCTCGGTGTCGGCTCCGGCGTTGGCCGACGCGCTGCCGTAGGCGGCGTTGATGCCGGAAAGCCGCTGCAGCGCATGGCCGAACTCGTGCGCGAACTGCCCGAGGAACACCCCGGCCTCGCTCCTGCCCTCGATCTCGGAGTAGTAGCGCGCGGTCATGTAGATGGTGTTGTCCTGCGGGCAGTACAGCGCCGTCTGGTCCCAGGTCCGCAACCCGCAAGGCGTGTCGACGTCGTTGCCGGTGGTGACGACCCTCGGCGCGTCGGTGGGCAGGTTCGCCTCTTCCAGGGCCGGTTCCCACGCGTGCATCAGGCAGGGCAGCGCGGCCTGGTAGAAGGCGTCCTGCGAGGCCACGTCGGTGGAGAACGCCGGGAGCGGGCACGGCGTGGTGACGGCCCCGTTGCCCTCGATGTTGATCGGGTTGTCCCCGAGCTTCGGCACGGGCTGCTCGGTCCCGAAGTCCTCGGAGGTCGAGGTCTCCTCGGAAGTGCTCGTCTCCGCGGTGGTTTCGCTGGTGGTCGTCGTGGTCGCCGCGACGGGCGCGTCCACGGGTTCGTCGACCTTGTTGGCGGACACGGAAGCGGCCACGGCCCCCACGGTCCCGATCCCGAACAACGCCACAGCCGCCAGCACGAGCCCGACGACGAGCCCGGTGTTGTTCCGCTGCGGCGCCTGCTGAGCGAACTGGGGAACCCGAGGAATCGGCCCGGTCGTCTGCTCCTCGAACGGCACCCGCGGTGCGTGCCCGTAGCCGGGCGGTGGTGCTTGCCAGACCGGCGGCGCTTGCCCAGGCTGCGGACCCTGCCCAGGACCGGGAGCCTGCCCAGGTCGGGAAGGCTGCTGCCACTGAGGGGGCTGCCACTGCGGAGGCACGGGAGGCGTCATGTCCGGAACCCCATCGACCACCGCCGAGAGCCGTCAGCCACCCCGCCCGACCACAAAGCCTTCATCCCACCGACTTCCACCCAGACCCACAACGGCCTCAAACCCTAACCCCACGAACACCCCACCACCCCAAGAACACCCAAACCAACGCTGAGGCCGCACCACGACGTCGGCGACGGTCACCAGCAGGCAGTTCTGGTCCGAACCGCAGAAGAGCGCTGTGCGATGAGCTCTGGTGGGGCGCTGGGTGGGTTGGGAAGTAGTGGTTGTAGTTCATCGGTTTGCTGACCTTTCTCAGTAGTCCCACGTGTGTTCGTGGTGGTCTTGGCGGTTCGCGATGGTTGTGCATTCGGGGCAGCGTTCGGTGATGGTCTTGCTCAGGGGTTCTCGGGGCCACGGGGTGGCCGTGGGAATGAGAATCCACGTTTCGCAGAGTGCGGGAACCCAAGCGCCGGTATATACCGAGCCCGGGAGCGTCGTCATCGCGTGGCGAATCTTGAATCCTGAGCCGACGATCCAGAACACGTCCGTTCGCTCTCGTCGGAACACGTCGAAAACCATCCCTTTGAGTCCTTTGCTTCCAAAGCCGTGGAACCGGAATGGGATGGGAAGTTAAGTTCGCTTCAGCAGTTCATCCACCCGTGAAACGTTTCCCCGAGAACCGAAGCAGTGAAGCGGAATTCGAAACAGGGGAGTCGGTCACGAAGTACCCGGAGGTCAGGGTGTCGGCGAGGTCCCGCCTGTTTCGCGTCAACCTGGGCGCGGAGCTTCGAACCCTTCGCGAGCGCACGAAGATGTCCACCCGAACGGTGGCCACGCGATTGAGCACCAGCCCGGCGTGGGTGAGCAGAACCGAAACCGGCGCCCGCTTCCCGACACCGGACGAGGTCGCAGCGCTGTGCGAGCTCTACGGCGCGACGGGGGAGATGCGAGACCTGCTGGTCGCCAAGGCCGAGTCCAACGACGGCACGACGATCAACCTGCCGTCAGGCGACAAGTACACCGACCAGCTCGCGAACATCATGCTGCTGGAGACCGAGGCGCGGCGGGTGACTGCCTGCGAAATCGCGCTGGTGCCAGGTCTGTTGCAGACGGCCGAATACGCGCGCCAGATGATTTCGACCGTTGATCGGCCGCAGAGCGAGATCGAGCGTCGGGTCGCCACCAGAATCGGACGCCAGGCAGTGCTGTCTCGGCCGAACGGCCCTGAGCTGCGGTTCTTGATCGATGAGTTCGTGCTTCGGCGTCTGATCGGTGGACCGAAGGTGATGCGGACCCAGCTTCGGAAGATCGTGGCGGAGTCCGAATGGCCGAACGTTCGTGTGCGGGTGCTACCGGTTTCGGCGGGCGCTCATCCGGGATTGGACGGGACGTTCGCCATCTGCGAGTTCGCAGCGCTGGAGACCTACGTCTACCTGGAGAACAGGAAAGGCGGGATCTTCGTTACTGACGGCAACGCCACGCAACAGTATGTTGAGTCCCGCGACGCGCTGTGGGACGTAGCGCTCGGGGAGGAAGAGTCGGTCGAACTGATCGACGCGCTGGCAGAGGGGCTGAACGATGACTGAGCTGGTCTGGCGGAAGAGCAGCCGGAGCGGGTCCTCGACGAACTGCGTGGAGGTCGCGCAAGCCACTGACTTGATCGCGCTCCGTGACTCCAAAGACCCGGAGGGTGGTCATCTCCGGGTGGGTGAGCCCCAGTGGGAAGCCTTCTTGAAAGGCCTGAAGAACGGCCGTTTCCGCTCTGCCGAGTAGATGATCTTGGCGCTGTGACCTGGTGCGGAGCGTTCCACCGGTCAAGTTTGTCCAGATTCCCCGGAACCGTTACGCGCGCGGGCGCGTCAAGCTAAAGTAACCACGGTTCATGGGGGATCACAGGGTCCGGAGGATCTGAGATGACTAGCGCCGAGGGCGGGTTCGCCGCAGCGAAAGAGGGGCTGAAGGCCGTCAGCGGCCAGACGCAGTGGATCAACTCGCAGGTCGGTGCGGGCAAGCTCGCACTGAACCCGGAGGCGGCAGAGAAGGCGGCTAAGCACTGCGAAGAAGAAGTTCGCGAGCTCGCCAAGCTCCTGAGGAACGCGGCGGCGTTGAGGACCGTCAAGGGCCTTGGTGACTACGAGGATGGTCAGCAGCTCGCCAAGCGCTTTCAGGACAAGGCAACCGACCCCGACTCGGGCATTCTCAAGTTGATCCGTGACATGCAGGACGAGTTGACGAAGCAGGCGGAAGCATTTCGCGCTGCTGCCAAGGACTACCGTGCCGTCGACGAACAGAACGCTGACGACCTTAGGCGAGGGATGAAGTGAGCACGTTTTCCAGGTCCTTGTTCGCGACCGCAGCCGGCTTGGCTCTTTTCGGCCTGAGCGCTTGCGGCGGAACGAGCACCGGTGGTGAGCCCACGACGCAGCCACCCGCTCCGGGCGCGGCTCTTCAGAGCTTCGATCCGTGCACGTTCTTCACGCCTGAGGAACTGACTTCGTTCGGCGTGGGGACCACCTCGCAAGACTTCACGCAGGTCAGCTTCCAGCCGGGTTGCGAATGGGAAGGTGAGAAGCTGTCGATCGGTCTGCAGAAGAACGCCAAGGACACCGTGCAAAGTCTTGGGCAGGGCGGTGGCTTCGACAAGTTCGAGCCGACGAACATCGCAGGTCGTGAAGCCGCGGAGATCATCGTCGGTGGAGCGACTGACCAGGGCGTGTGCAACTACGCGGTGTCCGCTGGCGGCGGTTTCGTGATGTACCAGCTTTCCGGATTCATGCGTGATTCCGTTCCGGATCCGTGCGGCGAGCTTGAGAAGGTCGTTAACCAGACTGCTTCGAGATTGCCTCAGTGACACAGGGGGAGTGATGGGGCTTTTCAGCGCACTGGACAATGCCGGCGGGCACGTTTTCGGTTGGGAGACCGAGGCTGACGAGAACCGCATCGAGCAAAGTGCCGAGGCCAAGCGGATTGCTCAGCAGCAGCAGGCGGAGCTCGCGAGGCAGAACTCGGGCTTGAACGTCGGTTCTTTTGATTCGCCTGCCATCACCCAGTGCATCAACTGGGGCGGGCGCAGCCACGCGGACATCTACAAGACCAACCAGGAGTCGATCGATCAGGCCGCTGTCGCCGAGGTGGCGCAAGCCTGGACGAAGCTTGCTGAAGGTCTTCGCGAGCGTGGCGAGCGGTTCGGTCCGGACCTGTCCAACATCGTTCGCGATGGTTGGCAGGGCGAGGCGGCTGACGCTGCGGCTGAAGTCGGCAAACCTGCATCCGAGTGGATGAAAGCCAGCGCCGATGCCGTCGAGATGACGGGCAACAACCTCAACACGGCTGGGGATGCTGCTGGTCAGTCGAGGAAGCTCGTCCCGGAGCCGGAGGGGTTCAGCTGGGGTGAGGCCGCGGCGTCCGCGGTTCCGTTCGGTCTCGGTGGGGGCGGTGTCAACGCTCTTTCTCAGATGGAGGAGCAGCAAGAGGCTGAGAAGGCTGCTCAGGAGACGATGGGCCGTGTCTACAGCCCGACGCTGACCCAGGTCGACGCGAAGATGCCGCAGTACACAGCTCCTGACGGCTCGACCACGAACCCGCCGCCGGTTCCGCCGCCCGGCGGCACCGACTGGGGTGGCGGCATGGGCAACGGTGGCAACGTCCCCGGCGGGTCTGGAGCTGGCTCCGGCTCGGGCGGCGGCTACTCCGGTAGCGGCGTGCCCGGCGGTGGGATCCCCGGTGGTGGCTACTCCGGCGGTGCTTACCCGGGTGGGAGCAGTCCTGCCGGAACCGGTGCTGCCTGGGCGAATCCGCCGGGTGGCGGGCTCCCCGGCGGAGGTCTGCCCGGTGGTGGCACGCCTGGTGGCGGAACTCCCGGCGGCGGAGCAGGTTTCGGGCTCGCGGCCGGTCTCGGCGCGGGTGCTGGAGCAGGCGCGGGTGCGGGCGGTCGCGCCGGTGGCGTCGGTGGTGCGGGTGCTGGGGCTCGTGGTGCCGGAGCCGGCATGGGCGCCGGTGGCCGGGCCGGTGCCGGTGGTCTCGGTGCGGGTGCAGGTGCGGGCGCTGGAGCCGCGGGTGCCGGTGGTCGTGGTGCCGCTGGTCGCGGTGGCATGGGCGGCATGGGTGCCGGAGCCGGTCAGCGCGGTCAGGGTTCCGAGGACGACGAGCACGAGCGTCCTTCCTGGCTCGAAGAGCAGGACGACGTGTGGATGAACGACATGCCCAAGACGGCACCGCCGGTTCTCGGCGAGTGAGCGGGCTTTTCAGCTGATCGAAGTGGTGACGCGATTTCCGTCGAAATCGCGTCACCACTTCGAGCCTTCCTTTTTTGCTTCCACGAGTGGGAGAAAGCTCAAGTGAGTGTGTTGGGTCGGTGGCAGCTGCCGCCGGTGCACCTGGACATCGTGCTCAAATACCTGCGGATCGACGGTCTCACGCTGCCGATCAGCACCCGGTCCTTCGGCCGCACGGCCGATCAGTTCTCGGCCATCGGCAAAGCGGAACTGCCGATCATGGAGGCGAACGGGGTCGTCGCCGACGACGAGGTCGTGCCGCCGCTGGTCGACGCGCTGAAAACCCTCGCCACGCCCTACCTCTGGGTCGACTCGATGTGGTTCCCCGAGCCGGGGAGCGACCACTGCTGGCGCGCGGTCGCGGTGTTCACCGAGGGCAACCGAATCGTGCTCGGCGTCCAGGCACCCAGCGAAGATCCCCAGCGCGGCGGACTGCTGACCGTCGAGGTGCACCAGAACGCGCCGCTGCCCGGAGTCGTGCTCGGCACCCTGCCGCCCGCCAAGCCCGGCAGCTACGGCCCGATCCGCGTCCCGCACAGCTCGATGCAGGGAGATCAGGTCGAGGACTACGACCCGTCGAGCATGATGGAGACCGCCACGCGCAAGCGCGGCAGCAGCGGTGACCAGCAGGTCGAGCTCTACGAGAAGATCGGCAAGGCGCAGCACGTGCGCATCGGCCAGATCGCCGCCAACATGCGCGACCAGCACGGTCGGCGCCGCCGGACCCCGGTGGTGTCGTGGTTCGACAACGCCGAACCCGACGGCCGATACCTCAACCGGGTGGAACGCGCGAGCACCGGCGAACCGCTCTACGCGCTGCTGCCCGCGGACGCCGGTCTGATCGGGAACGAGATCAACTCGTTGATCAACCAGGTCCGCCAGGGATGAGCCCGTTCCGGCTGGTCGGTATGTCGCATTGAAGCAGGTCAATGGCCTATTCGGGGCTGCTCCGGTTGCCGTTTCGCGGGGTGGCCGGAGTGTTGCGACACGCCGAAAGTTGTCGAAGGGGGCACACACAGGTTGACAGCCCGCACGTAGGCTGCATGGCATGGTCGAACCCCAGCTGCATCGCGTCACCTTGCCCAACGGGCTGCGCGTGGTGTTGGCACCGGACTCGGCGGCGGGCCAAGCATCAGGTCAGGCCCCTGTGGTCGGTGTCAGCGTGCACTACGACGTGGGCTTCCGCTCCGAACCCGAAGGGCGCACAGGATTCGCGCACCTGTTCGAGCACTTGATGTTCCAGGGCAGTGAGAGCCTCGAGAAACTCGCCCACTTCCGCCACGTGCAGGGCTCCGGCGGCACGTTCAACGGTTCGACGCACCAGGACTACACCGACTACTACCAGGTGCTGCCCTCGGCGGCCCTGGAGCGCGCGCTGTTCCTGGAAGCCGACCGGATGCGCGCTCCGAAGATCACCGAGGAGAACCTGGCCAACCAGGTGGACGTGGTCAAGGAGGAGATCCGGCTCAACGTCCTCAACCGCCCCTACGGCGGTTTCCCCTGGATCCTGCTGCCGCCGGTGCTCTACTCGACCTTCGCCAACGCACACAACGGCTACGGCGACTTCACCGATCTCGAACGGGCCACCGTCGACGACTGCGCGGCCTTCTTCGACACCTTCTACTCGCCCGGCAACGCCGTGCTCACCGTCGCCGGTGACCTCGACGTCGACCGCACGATCAAGCTGATCGAGAAGCACTTCGGCGACGTCCCCGCCCGCCCGGTCCCGCAGCGGCCCTCGTTCGGCGAGCCGTTCCCGACCAGCGAGGTCCGCGGCAAGCACACCGACCCGCACGCGCCGCTGCCCGCCGTCGCGCTCGGCTACCGGCTGCCCGACCCGGTCGGCGAGCTCGACGCCTACCTGGCCAACGTCGTGCTCTCGGCGATCCTGTCCGACGGCGACGCCTCCCGGCTCCAGCAGCGCCTGGTGCACTCCGAAGCGCTGGTCGTCGACGTCAGCGCCGGCACCGGCCTGATGGGCGCCCCGCTGGACGCGCGCGATCCGGACACCTTCACCTTCACCGCCATCCACACCCCCGACGTCGGGGTGGAGCGCGTGATCGGAGCGATCGACGAGGAGCTCGACAAGATCGCCTCCGACGGCCCCAGCGAAGAGGAACTGCACCGCGTCACGGCCCGCTGGGCGGCCAGCCTCTACCGGGAGCACGACCGGGTCATCTCGCGGACGCTCGACCTCGGCAGCACCGAGCTTCTGCACGGCCGCGCCGAACTGATCTCGGAACTGCCCGACAAGATCGGCCAGGTCCGCGCCCAGGACGTCGCGGCGGCCGCCAAGGCGCTGCGCTCCGACGCGCGCGCCGTGCTGGAGATCGAACCCGCTGGTGACGAGAACGGAGGTGCGGCATGACCCGCGCAACGCACCGCAGCGCCGAGGAGATCGGCCGCACCGAGGCGGGCCCGCGCCCGCTGCCGCCGCTGGGCGAGCCCCGCGTCGGCGCCCCGCCTGCCGGTGTCGACACCGTGCTGCCCAACGGGCTCCGCGTCATCGCAGTCCGCCACGGCCAGGTGCCGATGGTGGAGATGCGCCTGCGCATCCCGTTCGCCGGCGAGGCCAAGGAGCACCCGGCGCAGGCCGAGGTGCTGGCCGAAACCCTGCTGACCGGCACCGCGCGCCGCGACCGCGTCAAGATGGACACCGACCTGGCGGCCGTCGGTGGTGACCTGCACGCGGTGGTCGACCCCGAGCGGCTGAGCATCGCCGGGGACGCGCTGGCCAGCGGCCTGGACGCGCTGCTCGACGTGCTCGCCGACGCGCTGACCGGCGCCACCTACGCCGACGACGAGGTCAACGCCGAGCGCGCGCGGCTGGTCGAGCGGATCGGCGTGGCCCGCTCGCAGCCGCGGGTGATCGCCCGCGAAGAGCTCCAGCGCCACCGCTACGGCGACCACCCCTACGTCCGCGAGGTCCCGCAGGCCGAGGACGTCGCCGAGGTGACCCCCGAGCAGGTCCGCGCGCTGCACAGCGCCGCCGTGCTGCCGCGCGGATCGGTGCTGGTGCTGGTCGGCGACATCGACCCCGACGCCGTGATCGGCGAGGTCGAGCGGGCCCTGGCCGGCTGGAAGTCCGAGGACTCCGCCCGCGAGATGCCCGCCCTGCCGCTGGTCACCGGCGGCGACGTGCGGCTGGTGCACCGGCCTGGCGCCGTCCAGTCGCAGCTGCGGTTCTCCGCGCAAGCGCTGGCCCGCACCGACGAGCGCTACCCGGCGCTGCAGATCGCGAACCTGGTCTTCGGCGGCTACTTCTCCTCGCGACTGGTGGAGAACATCCGCGAGGACAAGGGCTACACCTACGGTGCGCACTCGTCCTTCGAGTTCACCAAGGGCAACGGCACGCTGCTCGTCGACGCCGACACCGCCAGCGAGGTCACCGCGGCCGCGCTGCTGGAGACCCGCTACGAGCTGGCCCGGATGGCGCTGGTGCCGCCGTCGGAGTCCGAGGTCGAGTCCGCGCGGCAGTACGCGATCGGCGGGCTGCTGACCTCGACCGCCTCGCAGTCCGGCCTGGCCTCGACGCTGTCCGCGCTGGCCGCGGCGGGCCTGGACCAGAACTGGCTGACCGCGCACGCCGAGCGGCTGCGCGACGTCACCGTCGAGCAGGTCGCCGAGGCCGCGAAGCTGTTCTCGCCGTCGTCGTTCACCGGCATCGTCGTCGGCGACGCCGACAAGCTGGCGGACGAGCTGCGGCTGCTGGGCGGCGTGGAGCTGCCATGACCCGGTTACCGGATGGAGCGCAAGAATGACCTGCGAAGTGTTCGCCGGTGCGGGCTTCCAGCTCGACTCCCCGCCGCTCCTCTCGCGGTCCACTGTGGACCGCAGGGAGGAGCTGCGGGAATCCCTCGACGGCGGCGCGAAGCTGTGGCACACGGGCAAGGTCGTGCTCGTCGACGCCAAGGGGCGCACCCAGATCGGCGAGGACTCCCGGCTGATCGTGCAACCCGCCGTCGACTTCGGTGACCGCCCGTCGCCGAACGCGGTGCTGCTCGGCGTCGAGGACGACGTCAGCTACTGGGCGCTGCGCACCGACCACGACGGTGCGCAGGAGGGCTGGCGGGACCTGCGTTCCGGCGGCGCGCTGCTCAACGACACCGACGCCGGACTGCTCACCACGGCCGTCGGCCTGCTCGGCTGGCACGACAACGCCCGTTACTGCGCGGTCTGCGGCGCGGCGACCACCCGCGTCCGCGTCGGCTGGGCGCGGCGGTGCTCCGGCTGCGACCGCGAGGAGTACCCGCGCACCGATCCGGCGGTGATCTGCCTGGTCAGCGACGGCGAGGACCACGTGCTGCTGGCCCGCCAGCCGATCTGGCCGCAGTACCGCTTCTCGGTGCTCGCCGGGTTCGTCGAGGTCGGCGAGTCCCTGGAGGCCTGCGTCGCGCGCGAGATCCAGGAGGAGGTCGGCGTCGAGGTCTTCGGCATCCGGTACCTCGGCAGCCAGCCGTGGCCGTTCCCGCGTTCGCTGATGCTCGGCTTCGCCGCCGTCGCCGACCGCAACGCGCCGCTGGTGCCCGCCGACGGCGAGATCGAGGAAGCGCGTTGGGTCCACCGGGACACGATCCTCGCGGCGCTGGACGCCGAAGGCGAACCTGTGGACGGCCTCCGCTTGCCACCGGGCGTCTCCATCGCGTACCGAATGATCAAGGGCTGGGCCACCTCCAAGCCGTGACACCCGCACCCCCAGGGCATTTCGAATTTCGCGCGAAATTCGAGTCCGAACTTTCCGGCTCGAATTTCGCGCGAAATTCGAATCCGCCCCCGGTGCCGGGCGTGTCCGCACTGGTCAAGGCCATCGGGACGCGATCTGGGCGACACACGGTGGTGGGTATCGCCTGATCGGGGTCAGGGGTCTGCGAGGATGCCTGCATGGCCGATCAACCGCGTCTCCTGGAAGGTTTGGACCCGGAGCAGCGGCAGGCCGTCATCGCACCGCGCGGACCCGTGTGCGTCCTGGCCGGTGCGGGAACGGGGAAGACCCGGACCATCACCCACCGCATCGCCTACCTCGTCCAGCGCGGGCTGGTGACGCCCCGGCAGATCCTGGCCGTGACCTTCACAGCGCGCGCCGCGGGCGAGATGCGCACCAGGTTGCGTGAGCTCGGAGCCGCGGGGGTGCAGGCCCAGACCTTCCACGCGGCGGCCTTCCGACAGCTCCGCTACTTCTGGCCGCGCGTCCACGACGCCCAGATGTGGCAGCTCACCGACAACAAGTTCCGCCTGGTCATGCAGGCCGCGAACCGGCTGGGGCTGTCCACCGAGCGGGAGGACGTGCGCGACCTCGCCAGCGAGATCGAGTGGTCGAAGTCCTCGCTGATCAGCCCCGAGCAGTACCCCGCGGCCGCGCAGCAGGCCGGTCGCGAGACGCCGATCCTGCCCGAGCTGATCGCCAAGGCGTTCGCCGGGTACGAGAAGCTCAAGAGCGGCGCGCAGCTGCTCGACTTCGACGACCTGCTGCTGCACATCGCCGCGATCCTGGAGGACCGCGAGGACATCGCCGAGGAGTTCCGCAGCCAGTACCGGTCCTTCGTCGTCGACGAGTACCAGGACGTCAACCCGCTGCAGGCGCGCGTCCTTGACGCCTGGGTCGGCAACCGCGACGACCTGACCGTGGTCGGCGACGCCAACCAGACCATCTACTCCTTCGCGGGCGCCTCCCCGAAGTGGCTGGTCAACTTCCCGCGCAAGTACCCCGAGGCGACCGTGGTGCGCCTCGAACGCGACTACCGGTCGACCCCGCAGGTCGTGGGCCTGGCCAACCAGGTCATCGGCGCCGCGCGGGAACGCCCGGCCGGGACCCGGCTGAAGCTGGTCGGCCAGCGCCCGGACGGTCCGCACCCGGACTTCGCCGAGTACGACGACGAGACCGACGAGGCCGACGCCATCGCGCGCAAGATCGCCCAGCTGGCCAAGCGCGGCGTGCCGCTGTCGGAGATCGCGATCCTGTTCCGCGTCAACGCCCAGTCCGAGGTCTACGAAAAAGCGCTGTCCGACGCCGAGATCCCGTACCAGGTGCGCGGCGGGGAGCGGTTCTTCGCGCGCGCCGAGATCCGCCAGGCCATGGCCACCCTGCGCACCGCGATCGCCCGCGACACCGCCGCCGAGGACCTGCCCGGAACGGTGCGCGAACTCCTCGTCGAGGTGGGCCTGACCGACGAACCACCGGCCGGTGGGTCCGCCCGCGAGCGGTGGGAGTCGCTGATCGCCCTGGTCGAGCTCGCCGAAGGGCTCGTCGCCACGGTTCCCGACGCCGATCTGCGCCGCTACGTCGCCGAGCTCGACGCCCGCGCCGAGGCGCAGCACCCGCCGACCGTCGAGGGCGTCACGCTCGCCTCGCTGCACGCGGCCAAGGGACTGGAGTGGGACGCGGTGTTCCTCGCGGGCCTGGTCGAGGGAACCCTGCCGATCCAGCACGCCGACACCGACGCGGCGGTGGAGGAGGAGCGCCGGCTGCTCTACGTCGGCGTCACCCGCGCCCGCGAGCACCTGCACCTGTCCTGGGCGCTGGCCCGCGCCGGGGGACGCCGGTTCCGGCGCCGCAGCCGGTTCGTATACAACCTGGTGCCCGACGGACACCCGGCCGCGCTGCCGAGCAAGGCCAAGCAGCCGCAGCCGCCCGCCCGGCAGGCCGCGACGATCAAACCGCAGTGCCGGATGTGCTCGTCGACGCTGGTCAGCACCATGGACATCAAGCTCGGGCGCTGCTCGGACTGCCCGTCCGACGTCGACGAGAACCTGCTCGAGCAGCTCAAGGCGTGGCGCAGCGAGCGGGCGCGGCAGCTCAAGGTGCCCGCCTACGTGGTGTTCACCGACGCGACGCTGACCGCGATCGCCGAGCAGCGGCCCGCCGACGAGTCCGCGTTGGTGGGGATCTCCGGAATCGGCGCCACCAAGATCCAGAAGTTCGGTGGCGACGTTCTCGCCTTGATCAATCGGGTGAACTAGCAAAACCGCAGGTCAAAAATATGTTGCGGGTTGCACCTCGCGGCACATAACCTCGTAGACACGCGCGGGCCGAGTTGGCCCGCATTCGCCGACGGAGACCGAGAAGGAGGTGGGGACAGTGAAGATCTTCGAGACCACGCACGCCCCGCACTCCTTCATGGCCGGGGTCGTTTCGCTGCTCTCGGGCACCTTTGTGCTCGCCGCCGCCATTGCCAATGATCTGCGCGTCGACAAGCCGCGTGGCTACGGCTTTGTCCCGGCGACCCTGCAGCACCCGCGCAGGTCGGTCCGTTGGTCTTTCCTGGATCCGCTGATCTAGGAGAGCCCCAGGCTTCTCAGAAGGCCGCGGACCTGCACAACGGGTCCGCGGCCTTTTTGTGTTCCTGGTTGATCCACAACCACAACCACATCCATCCACAACCACAAGTCGCCTGCCATCGACTACTGGAGGAAGTCGTATGTTCACCGCGAGTGTGCCGATACCCGAGTCGGCCGTGGACTCGCAGTTCGAGCCCGAGCAACCCACGGGCTCATCGCTGCAACGCCGCTTGCCCTGCCGCCGGGACCCGGACCTGTGGTTCGCCGAGAGCCCGTCCGACCTGGAGCAGGCCAAGGTCCTGTGCAGCGACTGCCCGATCAAGACCGAGTGCCTGGCCGGCGCGCTGGATCGCTGCGAACCCTGGGGGGTCTGGGGCGGCGAGATCTTCGAACGCGGCGAGGTCGTCGCGCGCAAGCGCAGGCGCGGTCGTCCGCGCAAGCACCCACGTCCCGAAGAAGTCGAACCCCGCAAGCAGGAGCGAGCAGCATGACCAACACCACTGGACTGATCCACCCGAACAACGCGGAGATGCGCATGTACCCGACCGAGGAGCTGATCCGGATACATAGGAAGGAGATGATGGCCGAAGCCGAGCGACAACGCGAAGCTCGCTCGATGTCGGCCGGTCGCAGATGGCGGGCGATCGCCCGCTACGCGACGAGAAGAGCCGAATCCGCTGAGCGGCGCTGAACTTCGTGATCGCGCGCTCGCGGGTGCCGCGTCGGCCGTCGCGTTCCGCGGCGGCCGACGCATTCTTTTGCCGAACCGGCAAACCGACGTGCGTGTTTCGCGGTGTCAGGTCTAGTGTTCCGGCTCGTGGGAGCACATTCGCATTCGCATGACAACATCGACTGGGACGCGCACCTGGAGCGCCTGCGCGCGGCCGACGACTTCATCGCACCGGACATCACCGAGGTGGTCGCCAAACTGCTGCGTCCCGAGGACCACTCGGCGATCGAGATCGGAGCCGGTGCCGGCGGCACGGCGGCGATCCTCGCGAAGGGCCTGGCGCGCAACGGTGGCGAGCCGCAGCTGACCATCGTCGACACCGCCGAACAACTGCTGGCCGCGGCGGGGGAGCGGGCGTCGGAGGCCGCCGAGGGCGTCACCGTGCGCACCGTGCGGGCCGATGCCGCCGCCGACGCGCTGGCCGACGAGATCACCGGGGCCGGTGCCCCGCCGCAGGCCGATCTGGTCTACGCGGCGTTCGTCGTGCACCACCTGCCCGACCAGCTCGCCGGTCTGCGCAGGTTGGCGGGGCTCGTGAAGCCCGGCGGGCGGCTGGCGGTCGTCGAATTCGGCCTGCAGACCAGGGTTCTGCCCGCCGACATCGGGATCGGCGAACCCGGCCTGGAAGCCAGGCTGATCAGCGCGAGCGAGCAGTGGTTCCAGCAGATGCGGACCGAGATGGACGACTCGGTCCGGCTGCCGATGGGCTGGCCGAAGGCCATGACCGAGGCCGGGCTCGCGGACGCCACCTCGTTCAGCTACCTCATCGACCGGCCCGCGCCGTTGGACGAATCCGGCCGGGCCGCAGCGCTGCGCCAGCTGTCGATGCTCCGCCGCGACGCCGACGAACGCCTCGCGGCCGAGGACGTCGAAGCGCTGGACCAGCTGCTGGACCCCGAGGGCGAGCACTACGCGGGCAACCGCGACGACCTCTACTACCTCAGCGCCAACACCGTCCACGTCGGCACCAAACCCGCCTGACAATCCACTGACCTGCGCAAACGCAGGTGCGGGACGCCTCCCATTCGAATTTCGCGCGAAATTCGACCCCGAAAGTTCGGACTCGAATTTCGCGCGAAATTCGACCTCTCCACCTGAGGCAGGGCTCTGACCTGCAAAGACACGCCAGAGCGCGGGGGAGGATTCAAACTTCGCGCGAAATTCGAACGCCACGTGCAGGACTCGAATTTCGCGCGAAATTCGAGTCGCCCTCGGTGAGGTGGCGTCTGCGGGGTGGTGGGGGCTGGTCAGGCTTCGGCTTCGGCGAAGCCGGGTTGCCATTCGGCGATGATGTCGCGGGTGGCGACCTCGGCGTCGAGCTGGCACAGGATGCCCGTCGCGCCCAGCGTGACCCGGTGGATCAGCAGGTAGTCCGGCGGCAGGTTCAGCAGCCTCCCGGTGCGGAAGTCGGGGCTGCTCAGGTCGGAGACGCGTTCGGCCTGCCGCTGCAACCAGCGGCGGGTGAAGTGGAACGTCTCGGTGCGCGCCGGGTCCACGAACGGCGCCAGGTAGGCGAGCACGTCCTCGGCCCGCAGCTCCTGGCCCGGCTGCACGAACCGCTCCTCGCGCAGCAGCTCCAGCAGCTCGATCGACTGGTCGTGAAGAGCGAGTCTGATCATCTTGCCGAACGTCGGCGGCAGGCCGCCGGGAAGCCGCGAGACCGCGCCGAAGTCGATCACGCACAGCCGCTCGTCCGGCAGCAGCATGAAGTTGCCCGGGTGCGGATCGGCGTGCAGCAGACCGACCTTCGCCGGGGTGGAGAAGTGGAACTCGGCCAGCAGCCGTCCCGCCAGGTTCCGCTCGGCCTGCGAGCCCTCGGCGATGATCTTCGAGAACGGCGTGCCGGTCACCCACTCCGTGACCACGACCTTCGGCGCGCTCGCGATCACCGCGGGCACCACGACCCGCTCGTCACCGGAGAAGACCTTGGCGAAGGTGCGCTGGTTGTCGGCCTCGATGCGGTAGTCGAGCTCCTCGACCATCCGCTCCTGCAGCTCCTCCAGCAGCGGCTTGACCTCGGCGCCCGGTGCCAGCGACTGGAACAGGCGGGAGAACCGCATCAGCTGCCGCAGGTCGGAGCGCAACGCCTCGTCGGCGCCCGGGTACTGGACCTTGACCGCCACCTCGCGGCCGTCGTGCCACACCGCGCGATGCACCTGGCCGATGCTGGCCGAGGCTGCGGGCTCGTCGTCGAAGGACTCGAAGCGCGTGCGCCACGAGGTGCCCAGCTGCTCGGTCAGCACCCGGTGCACGCTGGAGATCGGCATGGGCGGCGCCGCCGACTGCAACTTGGTCAGCGCCTCGCGGTAGGGGCCGGCCATCGCGTCGGGCACGGCGGCCTCGAACACGCTCAGCGCCTGGCCGAACTTCATCGCCCCGCCCTTCAGCTGCCCCAGCACCGCGAACAGCTGCTCAGCGGTCTTGGCGGCCACGTCGGCGTTGATCTCGTCGGCGTTCTGGCCGGTCAGACGGCGTCCCCAGCCTGCAGCGACCCGTCCGGCGACGCCCAGTGGCAGGCTGGCGAGCTTGGCGGTGCGGTGTGCAGCTTGGCGGGGAATGTCGGCCACGAATTCTCCTAGGTGCGCGCAGGAAAACCCTCTCGAAGACCGAAAGCCATGCGGTCGCCATTCGGAAAACGAGAAACCCACCAACATGCTAGTCGTTCAAGAGCGCGTTGTGGGTTGTGATCGGCATTCTGGTTGAGCGGGGTTCGTTCCCGCGGCCGAATGGGTTGGGCCGACGGGAACGGTTAAGCGACTCAAAACGGATTTACCGCTTCGGGAACCCCCAGGAAACCGGGGCGGGGTGGGCCGCTGGCGGCCCACCCGTGCCTGTCACGCCTTGCCGAGGATGCGGGTCATCTTGGTCCCGCACACGGGGCACGTGCCCTTGGCCATCCGGCGTCCGTTGGTCTCCGAGACCTCACCGGAAAAGTCGCGCTTCTCCCGGCACTTCACGCAGTAGCCGTTGTACGTCTCGGCCACGGCTCCCCTCCTTCTGGTAATTGACCCAGCGCCACAGCTGGATCGCCGGCGCCCCCTGCGGGCGGCTGGGGGAACCGTACAGGCGGAGTAATTGAGATGCATGCATTACGAGCATGGCATGTTCGACTCGATGGAGTAATCATTCGTCCATTGATGGGAACTTGACCTTGAGGTGCAGCTCACAGGGGGAACCGTTTGTCGGAGCCAGTCGCTAAGGTCCACCTTCGTGGCTGAACCGCAGGTCGAGGTCCGCCGCAGCAAGCGCCGCCGCCAGACGGTGAGCGCCTATCGCGACGGCGACAAGATCGTGGTGCTGCTCCCGGCTCGGATGAGCCGTGCGGAGGAAAAGCGCTGGGTGGCGGACATGCTGAGCCGTCTGCAGCGCAGTGAGACGCGACGCCGATCCCCCGCGCGCAACTCGGACGAGGCGCTGGTGCAGCGCTGCCGTGAGCTGTCCGTGAAGTACCTGGACGGCAGGACCGATCCGAGCAGCGTTCGATGGGTCCCGCCGATGCGCACCCGCTGGGCCTCGTGCACGCCCAGCGAAGGCACCATTCGAGTGAGCGAGCGGCTGCGAGATGTACCCGGATGGGTGCTCGATTACGTGCTCGTCCACGAGCTGGCGCACCTGCTGGTGCCCGGCCACGGCGCCGACTTCTGGAAGTGGGTCGAGCGCTACCCGAAGACCGAACGCGCCATCGGCTACCTCGAAGGCGTGGTCGCGGCGTCCCAGCTCCAGGTGGGCCTCACCGACGACGAGACCGACGACCCCGAAGCCTCCTGACCCGGATGCAACACCACCCGCCCACCGCGAGGTGCGGTGGACGGGTGGTGGGCGTGGATCAGGACTTGGCGTCGCCGTTGGAGCCGTCGGAGTCCGAGTCGTCGGAGGAGTCGCCCTCGGACTTCTCGGCTTCCTCGGCGCGGCGGATGGCCGCGATCGGGTCGTCGAGGTCGGAGTTCGAACCCCAGCGGTCGGCGAAGTCCAGCGGCTCGTCGAGGTCGGAGCTGTCCGGCAGCAGGTCCGGGTGGTCCCAGACCTGGTCGCGGGCCTCGGTGCCGTGGCGCTCGGCCATCAGCCGCCAGAGGTTCGCCGCGTCGCGCATCCGGCGCGGGCGCAGCTCAAGCCCGATCAGCGTCGCGAAGGTCTGCTCGGCCGGACCGCCGCTGGCGCGACGCCTGCGGACCAGTTCGCCCAACGCCTCCGCGCCCGGCAGCCGCTCGCCCAGAGCGTCGGCCACGACCACGTCGACCCAGCCCTCGACGAGGGCCAGCAGCGTTTCGAGCCTGGTCAGCGCGGCCTGCTGCTCCGGAGTGGTCTTCGGTTCGAGCATTCCCGAACCCATCATCTCCTGCATCGACGCGGGGTTGGACGGGTCGATCTTGCCCGCCAGGTCCTCCAGCGCCGAGGTGTCGATGTGGATGCCGCGCGCGTACTCCTCGACGGTGGCCAGCAAGCGCTGAGCCAACCACGGGACGTGCCCGAACAGCCGGTGGTGCGCCGCTTCGCGGGCGGCCAGGAACAAGGTGGCCTCGCTGATCGGCCGGTCCAGCCCCTCGACGAACTTCTCGATGTTGGCCGGGAGCAGCGCCGCGGTCCCCGACGGTCCCAGCGGCAGCCCGACCTCGGTGGAGGTCAGCACTTCGCCGCCGAGCTGCGCGAGCCCGCTGCCCAACTGCGATCCGAAGGTCATCCCGCCCATCTGGCCGAGCATGTTCAACAGAGGGCCGGCGGCCTGCTTGGCCTCCTCCGGCAGCGCCTCCAGCCAGGCCGAGGACATGCGCTGCGCGATCGGGTCACACAGCCGCTGCCACACCGGCAGGGTCTTCTCGACCCAGTCGACGGACGACCAGGTCTGCACCGCGCGGACCCCCGCGGGCAGCGAGGTGCTGGCGTCGAGCCACAGCTCGGCGAGGCGGACCGCGTCCTCGATCGCCTTGACCTGCTCCTGGCTGGGTCGTTCGGTCCGCTGGTTGTTGTGCAGCTGCTGCACCGCGAGCTGCTTGGCGAGGTCGTAGTTGACCGGCCCGGACTGGCCGCTACCGCCGGAGTGGCTGAGCGCCTGGCCGAGCTGGGTCAGCATCTGGCCGAGCTGCCCGATGTCGAAGTTGCCGCCCGGTCCGGGCATGCCGGCGAAACCGAAGGGGTTGTCCCCCGGGTTGTTGCCGGCTCCACCCTCAGAGCGGCCTTGCGACGAGTCGCCCTTGTCGGGGTCGTCGGGGTCCTGCGAACTGAACCCGAACGGCATATTGGTCATAGTTCCACCGTACGCGGCCTCAGCCGCCCCTAAGAAGATGTCGTGGCTCTGGTCTGTGCGAACACCCGGGCACATCGCCAAGAGCGAACACGTACGCTGTCGCCTCGTGAACCGCCGTACCTGGACGCTGCTGACGAGTGTCGTGCTGGTTGTCGCCTTCGGTCTCCTCGGCGCGTTCGCGCGGGTGCCGTTCGTGGCGCTGGGCCCCGGGCCGACGTACGACACGCTCGGCCTGGAAGGCGACCACCCGGTGATCGGCGTCGAGGGGCACGAAACCTACCCGACCGCCGGTCACTTGAACATGACCACCGTATCGGTCACCGACCAGTTGTCGCTCTTCGGTGCGCTGGGCCTGTGGGTCTCCGGTCGCTACGCCCTGGCTCCGCGCGACGTCTACTTCCCGCCGAACAAGAGCGAGCAGCAGATCGAGCAGGAGAACACCGAGGCGTTCAACGACTCGCAGACGACCGCCGAGACCGCGGCGCTGCGCTTCCTCGGCTACCCGCACAAGGTGCTCGTCGGCCAGATCGTCAAGGGCAGCCCCGCCGACGGGACGCTGGAGCCGGGCGACCGGCTGCTCAACGCCAACGGCAAGCCGGTCACCGACGCCGCGTCGCTGAAGGCCGCGCTGGCCGGGACCAAGCCCGGAGACCGGGTGGAGATCCGCTACCAGCGCGCCGACCAGCCCGAACAGGTCGCCAGCGTGCAGCTGGGGCGCAACGACCAGCCGGGCGGCGACCAGTCGCAGGGCTTCCTCGGCGTGGGCGCGACCGAGCGCCCGGACGTGCCGTTCGAGATCAAGATCAGCCTCGCCGACGTGGGCGGCCCCTCGGCGGGCTTGATGTTCACGCTGGCGATCATCGACAAGCTGACGCCCGGCGAGCTCAACGGCGGCAAGTTCGTCGCGGGCACCGGTGAGATCGACCCGGCGGGCAACGTCGGGCCGATCGGCGGCATCCCGTTCAAGATGATCAAGGCCAAGGAAGCCGGCGCCACGACCTTCCTGGTCCCGGCCGAGAACTGCGCCGAGGCCAAGTCCCAGGCCCCCGACGGTCTCCAGCTCGCAAGGGTGGCCAACCTCGTCGACGCCACCAAGGCGATGGAAGCGCTGCGCGCCAACCAAGCCCCGGCAGCCTGCTGAGCACGACTTCTGAACTGCGTGCGAGCGGCGCAGCCGCGAGCGCGGCAGGCCGCTCCCGCAACTCGCACCGCCGCGGGTTCTGACACGCGAGGACGCCGCGACGCCGTGTCAGGTTCCGCTACCCGCACCGCCACGCAGAACGACCGCGGGAAATGAGTCCGAGCTCAGGCGAAGGTGGCGCTCAGGGCCTTGATCAGGTTGGGGGCCAGCGAGGGGTCGCTGAACACCTCGTCCTCCTCGCCGCGCAGCCGCATGACGCAGGACTGGCCGCCGCCGTCGCGCAGGACCGCGGCCACCAGCCGCGCTTCGCGGCGGTCGGGGTGCTCGGCGGCGAGCTTGCGGGCGCCGTCCTCGTCCTCCGGCAGCGCGGCCTCCGCCTCCGGCGGCAGCACGACGATCTCCTGCACCAGCGCGCAGCCGACGACCTGCTCAGGCCACTCGATGCGGGCCAGCGCCTCGCCGAGGTCCTCGGCGGGCAGCGACTCCTGCGCCAGCGGTGTCAGGGGAGAGGCCACCGGGTCGAGCTGGTCGGCCATCTCGGGAGCTGCGGCGATCATCGTCTCGGTCGCCACCAGGGCGAAGATCTGCGTCGGCTGGTCCCAGCCGGCGGAGGCGACGAACTCCTCGACCTCGCGGGTCGCGACGGGCAGGGCGAACCCCAATTCCTCTGCGGAAGGCATGGCGGCAATCGTCGCAGAACCGCCTCCGGCGGGAGCAGGCGCGCCGAGTCGAGCCGATCGATACCAATCTGTGTCCGAAAAATACCGTTCGCGCGGGGCCTTCCAGGAACTTCACACCTGGGTCGTAGAGTTGAACATCACGAGGGAATCGTGTTCTCCGATGCGATTGCCAAGTTCAGCTGACCGTCCCCAGGAGCGTGCGCTGTGGCCATGCGGCCCCCGGTAGGAATGCCGAAACTATCCCGGCGAAGCAGAATCCTGCTGATTCTGGGCGGGGTCGTCCTGCTCGCCCTGATCCTCGGATCGCGGATGCTGGGCGCCTACGTCGACTGGTTGTGGTTCGGCGAGGTCGGATACCGGCAGGTCTTCACGACTCAGGTCGGCTCGCGGCTCGGTCTGGGCATCGTGGCCGCCGCCTTCCTCGGCGGGGTGCTGCTGCTCAACCTCTGGATCGCCTACCGCAACCGCCCGGTGTTCGTCCCGGTCAGCGGCCCGGACGACCCGCTGACCCGCTACCGCACGGTCATCACCGAGCACTCCCGGCTGTTCGGCCTGGGCGTGCCGATCCTGATCGCCGTGATCGGCGGGCTGGCCGCGCAGGCCGACTGGCAGACGCTGCAGCTGTTCCTGCACAGCGTCCCGTTCGGGCAGACCGACCCGGAGTTCGGCAAGGACATCAGCTTCTACGTCTTCCAGCTGCCGTTCTGGCGCATGGTGCTGTCCTGGGCGTTCATCGCGGTCACCGTGTCGTTCCTCGGCGCGCTGGTCACCCACTACATCTTCGGCGGCATCCGGCTCACCGGCCGCAGCGGCCAGCTGTCGATGCCCGCGCGGGTTCAGCTCGGCGTGCTGGCCGGGCTGTTCGTGCTGCTCAAGGCCGTCGACTACTTCTTCGACCGGTACGACCTGCTGCTGTCCCAGCGCAACAACCTGTTCACCGGTGCCAGCTACACCGACCTCAACGCGGTGATGCCGGCGAAGCTGATCCTGATGTGCATCGCGGTGTTCTGCGCGCTGGCGTTCTTCTCGGTGATCTTCCTGAAGAACCTGCAGATCCCGGCGCTGGCGACGGTCCTGCTGCTGCTGTCCAGCGTCGTGGTCGGCGCGGTGTGGCCGGCGCTGCTGGAGCAGTTCTCGGTCCGCCCGAACGCCAACCAGCGCGAGGCCGTCTCCATCGAGCGCAACCTGGCGGCCACCAAGTCCGCGTTCGGCATCGGCGACGACAAGGTCAACTTCGTCGACTACCCGGGCAAGACCCAGCTGCAGCCCAGCGAGGTCGCCGACGACAAGGGCACCATCCCCAACATCCGGCTGCTGGACCCCAACGTGCTGTCGGCGACGTTCACGCAGCTCACGCAGCAGTACAACTTCTACGGCTTCCCCGACAAGCTCGACGTCGACCGCTACCGGGACGCCAACGGCCAGCTGCAGGACTACCTGGTCGCGCTGCGCGAGATCAACACCGACGGCCTGGCGGTCAACCAGCAGAACTGGATCAACCGGCACACCGTCTACACCCACGGCAACGGCTTCATCGCCGCACCGGCCGACCGGGTCGACTCGACCTTCAACGAGGGCGCCACGCAGGGCGGCTACCCGGTCTTCCAGATCAGCGACGTCGCCAACAAGGGTCAGGGCGCCATCCCGGTCAAGCAGCCGCGCGTCTACTACGGCGAGCTCCTCGGTCCCGACGACTACGCCATCGTCGGCGGCAACCCGGGTGAGGCCCCGCGCGAGTACGACACCGACACGCAGCAGTTCACCTACGACGGCCGCGGCGGCGTGCCGATCTCCAACCCGTTCCAGCGGCTGGCCTTCGCCGCCTACTACGGCGAGCGGAACTTCCTGTTCAGCGGTGTGATCGGCGAGAACTCGAAGCTGATCTACGAGCGCAACCCGCGCGACCGCGTCCAGAAGGTCGCGCCGTGGCTCAAGCTCGACGGCGACCCGTACCCGGCGGTGGTGGACGGTCGCATCAAGTGGATCGTCGACGGTTACACCACGCTGAACAACTACCCGTACTCGAAGCTGACCGAGCTGGGCGAGGCCACCAACGACACCCTCACGGGCGTTGAGCGCCAGCCCAACCAGCAGATCAACTACATCCGCAACTCGGTCAAGGCCACGGTCGACGCCTACGACGGCAGCGTCGACCTCTACGCCACCGACGAGAACGACCCGGTCCTCAAGACCTGGGAGGGCGTGTTCCCCGGCGTGGTCAAGCCGGCCAGCGCCATCACGCCGGAGCTGCGCGAGCACTTCCGGTACCCGGAGGACATGTTCAAGGTGCAGCGCAAGCTGCTGACCGAGTACCACGTGGACAACCCGGGCGACTTCTTCTCCACCCAGACCTTCTGGGAGGTGCCCAACGACCCCACGGCTCGCGGCACCGTCGGGAGCAGCGAGGGCCAGCAGCCGCCCTACTACGTGCTCGCCCAGGTCGAAGGCCAGGAGCAGCCGAACTTCCAGCTGACCAGCGCTCTGACCGCGCTGCGGAGGCAGAACCTCTCGGCGTGGGTGTCGGTGTCCTCGGATCCGCAGAACTACGGGCAGATGACCGTGCTGCGGCTGCCGACCAACACGCTGACCCCGGGTCCGAACCAGGTCCAGAACCAGATGGAATCGACCCCCGAGGTCACCGAGAACCGGACGCTGTTCAACAACCCGAACGTCACGGCGATCTTCGGCAACCTGCTCACGCTGCCGGTGGCCGGTGGGCTGCTCTACATCGAGCCCATCTACATCCAGCGCAACGAGCAGGAGTCGTACCCGCAGCTGGCGCGGGTGCTGGTGTCCTTCGGCGGCAAGGTCGGCTTCTCCGAGACCTTGCAGGGGGCGCTCGACCAGGTCTTCGGTTCCGGAGCGGGCCAGGCGACCCAGCCGGGCACGCCCGAGGGGCAGCCCCAACAGCCGGGGCAGCCGCCCGCACCGGGGACGCCGGAGACGAACCAGGAGGTCGGCGCGATCCGCGAGGCGTTGGAACGGGTTCGCACGGCCCAGCAGTCCGGCAACTTCGCCGAGATGGGCCAGGCGTACCAGCAGCTCGACGACGCCATCAAGCGCTTCGAGCAGGGGCAGGGCACCGGCGGCTGAGCCGTCCGTGTGGAAGTCGGCGGGGTGGGAACCGGCGCGGTTCCCACCCCGCCGATGCATCTGAAAGCCAGGTCAGGGCGGGTGCGGAACGCTTAGCCACCCCCGGTTTGAACGGCCGTGACCCGGTCCGTAAGCTAGTACCTACAACAGAACGAAGCGGCTGGAAACTTCAGCCGACGGCGCGGGGTGGAGCAGTTCGGTAGCTCGCTGGGCTCATAACCCAGAGGTCGCAGGTTCAAATCCTGTCCCCGCTACCAATTTGGTGTTCAGTCCCCCTTGGCTTCGCCGAGGGGGACTTTCCCTTTTTCTTCGATGTCTTTACGGGGCCGAGCCCCCGTAGGCCCCCACGGTGCGGTGGTCGCCTTCGGGTTGATCGTGACCCAGGTTTCCTGGCTTCTTGAGCTGGGGGAACGGGTTTTCGGGGCCCCCGTGTGAAGGGCGGTTTTCGGGGGTGTAGAGTTCCATTTACAACAGAACGAAGCGGCTGGAAACTTCAGCCGACGGCGCGGGGTGGAGCAGTTCGGTAGCTCGCTGGGCTCATAACCCAGAGGTCGCAGGTTCAAATCCTGTCCCCGCTACTAGAGAAAAGTGCCTCCGGATGACCGGAGGCACTTTTCTTGTGCCTTCAGTCCTTCAGTCCTTCAGTCCTTCAGGCCTTCGGCCCACTTGCGGGCGCAGCCGGGGGAGCAGACCCTGCCGTCGCCTCGGACCACGGCCGTCTGGCGCATGGTGCGGCCGCAGACCATGCAGGTGTCCGTCTCGGCGCCGCGCTGCACCGGGACCATGGACTTGGCTCGCTCGGTGACCTTCTGGGTCACCTTCTCCTTGCTCTCGTTGACCTTGGTACGCAACCAACTGCGATGCACGCCCGAACCTCCTGCTTTCCATGCCGTGCGCCCGCCGGCGACCCGGCGGCCAACAGCAGCGTGAGGGTTACCACCTGTAGTTGTGCAGTTTCAGAACGTGATAGCACCTCATTGCGCGGCCAAGAACCCCCATACAGGCGAACGAACGGCCGGGCGGTTGCAATGCGTGCATCTACCAGGGCTGCATTCGGGTGGGATCTGTGATCATCGAGCCCCCGCGCGCCGAAAAACCGGTAATCCCGTTCTGGGACCAATGGCGGAATGGTTCGTCCACTCGGACCAGTCAAGTGCAACCACTGTGGACAGAAGCGCCGACCACTGTGGACAGCTCCGTCGGGACGTGGCACCGTTGGTGTCGTGAGCGAGCTGAATGCGACATCCGCTGCCCTGTTGGGACTACTGCACGAAGGGCCGAAGACCGGTGGCCAGCTGGTCGCCGCGGCCACCGAGCGCTTCGCCGGGTTCTTCAGCGTCACCCGCAGCCAGGTGTACCGCGAGCTGCCCGCGCTGACCGAGGACGGTCTGCTGCGCCTCGGCAAGCAGGGACCGCGCTCCAGTCAGCAGTACGCGATCACGGCCGCGGGGAAGAAGGCCTTCAAGTCGTGGCTGAACACCGCGCCCGGGCCTGACAACGTCCGCAGCCCGCTGATCCTCAAGCTGGTCTACTCCGGCACCCTCACCCCGCGCCAGCGCGCCGCGCTCGTCGAGTCCGCCCGCGCGCAGACCGCGGTGAAGATGGACGAGGCCCGCAACGCCGCCAAGACGGCGGGCGACCCCTACGAGAAGGCTGCCGCGGACTTCACCGTCGCCTACAACCGCGCGATCAACAAGCTCCTGGATTCCATCCCGGACTGAGACCCGGGTCCGCTCGCGAACAACGGCTGCGCCGCTCGATCGGCGCAGCCGTTGTTCGCGTTCGCCCGCAGGAGAAAGCCGATCAGTGCCGTCCTCGTGGGCGGCCGCTCACCGGTGAAGTACCCTGAGCACTGTGAATCCCGACGTCGCGGCCTCCCTCAAGGAACTGTCCAACACGCTCGAAGGCATCGAGAGCGTGATGGATCTCGACGCACTCCGCGCGGAGATCTCCGAGCTGGAGCAGGAGGCGGCCAAGCCCGATCTCTGGGACGACGTCGAGAACGCGCAGCGCGTCAGCAGCCGGCTCGTGCACCGGCAGGCCGACCTGCGCCGCATCTCCGAGCTCCGCCAGCGCGTCGAGGACCTCGAAGTCCTCTACGAGCTCAGCGAGGACGAGGACGACAGCTCCGGTCTGGCCGAGGCCGACGAGGAGCGCGACCGCCTCGCCAAGGACCTCGAAACCCTGGAGGTCCGGACCCTGCTCTCCGGCGAGTACGACCAGCGCGAAGCGATGGTCACCATCCGCGCCGAGGCCGGTGGCGTCGACGCCGCGGACTTCGCCGAGATGCTGATGCGCATGTACCTGCGCTGGGCCGAGCGGCACTCCTACCCGGCCGAGGTCTACGACACCTCCTACGCCGAAGAGGCCGGCCTGAAGTCGGCGACGTTCCGGGTCAACGCGCCCTACGCCTACGGCACCCTGTCCATCGAGCAGGGCACGCACCGCCTGGTGCGGATCTCGCCGTTCGACAACCAGGGCCGCCGCCAGACCTCCTTCGCCGGTGTCGAGGTGCTGCCGGTCGTCGAGGAGACCGACCACGTCGAGATCCCGGAGAAGGACATCCGCGTCGACGTCTTCCGCTCCTCCGGCCCCGGCGGGCAGAGCGTGAACACCACCGACTCGGCGGTGCGCATCACGCACATCCCGACCGGCGTGGTGGTGTCCTGCCAGAACGAGAAGTCGCAGCTGCAGAACAAGGCCGCCGCGATGCGCGTGCTCCAGTCCAAGCTGCTGGCTCGCAAGAAGGAGGAGGAGCGCGCCGAGCTGGACGCCCTCAAGGACGGCGGCTCCAGCTGGGGCAACCAGATGCGCTCCTACGTGCTGCACCCGTACCAGATGGTCAAGGACCTGCGGACCGAGCACGAGGTGGGCAATCCCGACGCGGTTCTCGACGGCGACATCGACGGTTTCCTGGAAGCCGGGATCCGCTGGCGCCGCCAGCAGCAGAGCGTGGCCTGATCGACGCCCAGCGCGTCCGTCAAAACCCCAGGTCACAACTGGTGCAACCACCTCTGTGGGTGAGTGCGGGTCGCCCTATCGGGCGGGGGTAAACTCCCGGCCGTGATCCGCCTTGAGCACGTGTCCAAGACGTACAAGACGTCGACCCGGCCCGCTCTCGATGATGTCTCCGTGGGCATCGACAAGGGCGAGTTCGTGTTCCTCATCGGGCCATCGGGCTCCGGGAAGTCGACGTTCATGCGCCTCCTGCTGCGCGAGGATGTGCCCAGCCGTGGCCGGGTCTTCGTCGCGGACTGGAACGTCGCGAAGCTGCCCCGCCGCCGGGTGCCCCGGCTGCGTCAGCGCATCGGCTGCGTCTTCCAGGACTTCCGGCTGCTGAACAACAAGACCGTGGCCGAGAACGTCGCGTTCGCGCTGGAGGTCATCGGCAAGCCGCGCGCCGACATCCAGCGCGTGGTGCCGCAGGTGCTGCAGCTGGTGGGCCTCGACGGCAAGGCCGACCGGATGCCCAACGAGCTCTCCGGTGGTGAGCAGCAGCGCGTCGCCATCGCGCGCGCCTTCGTCAACCGGCCGCTGGTGCTGCTGTGCGATGAGCCGACGGGAAACCTGGACCCCGACACGAGCCAGGACATCATGCTGCTGCTGGAGCGGATCAACCGCACCGGCACCACCGTCGTGATGGCCACGCACGACCACGGCATCGTCGACTCGATGCGCCGTCGCGTCGTGGAGCTCAGCCTCGGCCGGGTCATCCGCGACGACGCCCGTGGCGTGTACGGCGTCGGCCGCTGATCCGGCGCGACCCGATCGCCCGGCCCGTGCACCCGAGGACACACACCCCCGAACGGCAGGAAAGCTGACCCAAGATGCGTGCGAGCTTCGTATTCAGCGAGGTCGTCAACGGCCTTCGGCGCAACGTGACGATGACCATCGCGATGATCCTGACGACCGCCATCTCGGTGGGTCTGCTCGGTGGCGGTCTGCTGGTGGTCCGGCTCATCGACAAGATGCAGGACACCTACCAGGACCGCGTCGAGGTCGTGGTGTTCATGACCGACGACGTCAGCGCCAATGACAACGACTGCAGCCAGCAGCCCTGCGCCTCGGTCATGTCGTCGCTCAAGAAGGCCGAGGGCGTCGAGTCGGTCAAGTACGAGAACCGGGAGCAGGCGTTCGCCAGCTTCAACAAGGTCTTCGAGTCGCAGCCGGAGCTCAAGGACGTGGCCCGCGCCGAGGCGATGCCGGCCTCGCTGCGCGTGAAGCTCACCGACCAGGAGCGCTTCCCGCAGATCCAGGCCGAGTTCGCCAGCAAGCCGGGCGTGGACAGCGTCGTCGACCAGGCCGAGTACCTGGACAGGCTGTTCGA
Source organism: Saccharopolyspora terrae (assembly GCF_004348435.1). Taxonomy (NCBI): domain Bacteria; kingdom Bacillati; phylum Actinomycetota; class Actinomycetes; order Pseudonocardiales; family Pseudonocardiaceae; genus Saccharopolyspora; species Saccharopolyspora terrae. Next base: position 76,242 of record NZ_SMKS01000006.1, read on the forward strand.
CATCCTCAACGGCGTCCGCAACGCGACGTTCTCGATCGCGCTGGTGCAGGCGTTGGCCGCGTTGCTGCTGATCTCCAACACCATTCAGCTCTCGGCGTTCACCCGACGCACGGAGACCGGCATCATGCGCCTGGTGGGTGCGACCCGCTGGTACACGCAGCTGCCGTTCCTCCTGGAAGCGATGGTGTCGGGTCTGATCGGTGCGGTGCTGGCGATCGCCGGCCTGCTGATCGCGAAGGCGGCGTTCATCGACAGGGTCATGGGGCCGGTGCTGGGCACCGGCATCATCCCGGCCGTCGAATGGGGCGACATCGCGCTGATCTCGCCGATCCTGCTGCTGGTCGCGGGGGCGATCTCCGCGGTCACCGGTTACGTCACGCTCCGCCTCTACGTGCGGCTGTAGCCTGGTGCTCGGCGGCCCCTGCGGAAGGGGCCGCCGAGTTCGGCTTAAACGGGTGACACGAGGACTAGAGTTGTTCGCATGGTGAAGGAACGCGGCCGCAAGGTCATCTCGCAGAACCGCAAGGCGCGGCATGACTGGTCGGTGCTGGACGTCTACGAGGCCGGCATCGCGCTGACCGGGACCGAGGTCAAGAGCCTGCGCCAGGGCAAGGCGCAGCTCGTCGACGGCTTCGCCACTGTGGACGACGGCGAGGTCTGGCTGCGCAACGTCCACATCCCCGAGTACACCGAGGGGACCTGGACCAACCACGAACCGCGGCGCTCCCGCAAGCTCCTGCTGCACCGGCACGAGATCGAGCGGCTGGTCGGCAAGATCAAGGAGAGCGGGCTGAGCCTGGTGCCGATGTCGCTGTACTTCAGCGACGGCAAGGCCAAGGTCGAGCTCGCGCTGGCGCGAGGCAAGAAGGCGCACGACAAGCGTCAGGACATCGCCAAGCGCGATATGGAACGCGAGATCCAGCGCGCCATCGGGCGCGCGCGAAAGGGCCGGCGCTGACTTGACGGCACCGCAAGACGACAACCGAATCCCCGCTTGGCTGGACGAACTCGGCTTGCCGGGTCTGGTCGACATCCACACCCACTTCCTGCCGGCGAACGTGCTGGACAAGGTGTGGGCGTACTTCGACAACGCCTCCGAGCACTACGGGATGCGGTGGGACATCTTCTACCGGCACGACGAGCCCACCCGGGTGCGGCTGCTGCGCGAGTTCGGACTGCGGGCGTTCGCCCCGCTGGTCTACGCGCACAAGCCCGCGATGGCCGCGTGGCTCAACGACTGGGTTCGCGATTTCGCCCAGCGCACGCCGGACGCGGTTCCCACCGCCACCATCTACCCCGAACCCGGCGTGGGCGACTACCTCGCTCGCGCGCTGGACGCGGGCGCCCGCTGCGTGAAGATGCACGTCCAGGTGGGGTCGTTCGACCCGCGCGACCCGCTGCTGGACCAGGCCTGGGGCCTGCTCGGCGAGACCGGCGTGCCGGTCGTCGTGCACTGCGGGAACGGTCCGATCGCCGGCGCCTACACCGGGCTGGACGTCTTCGAGGGCGTGCTGCGCAGGCACCCGAGGCTGACCGCGGTGCTGGCGCACGCCGGAATGCCCGACTACCTCGCGGCGTTGAACCTGGTGGAGCGCTATCCGCGGGTCCACCTGGACACGACCATGGTGGGTGTGGCGTTCAGCGAGAAGTTCGCGCCGCTGCCCAAGGACTGGGCCGCCAGGATCGCCGCGCACCCCGACCGGATCGTGCTGGGCACCGACTACCCGAACATCCCGTACCAGTACGCCGACCAGCTCGCCGTCATCGCCGACTGGGCCGGCGGCGACCCCCGGCTCGGCAAGCCCTTCCTGCGAGCGGTGCTGCACGACACACCGGCGAAGCTGCTGGGCTTGAAGGTATGAGGGATATGGGAATGATCGCCGGGACCCGACGCGTTATCCTGTTGGACACCGGTTCGAAAACCGGTAGCAAGTGGAGCATGGACATGGGGGTGAACGGTTTCGACTCCGTACGTTGATCCTTGGGAAGCGTGCCGGTGCAGGCGGGAGACCACCGTGAGCGTCGCCGCAAACAAATAAGCGCCGACAAGAGTCAGCGCGAGTTCGCCCTCGCCGCCTGAGCGAGGAGCGACTCTGTCGGACCGGGAACGCCTCCGTCCCGGAATCCGGCATCAGCTAGGAGGCTCTTACCGCTGGGTTCGGTCGCGGAACCCAGCGGGACATCAAACAGCGACTGGGCTCGTCACACCGGCTAGTTCGCGTGACCGGTGGAGCCGAGTAGAGGCATAGCGGACTGCGCACGGAGAAGCCTTGGTGAAGCGACGGAGGACCCGGGTTCGATTCCCGGCACCTCCACTCGATGGGCGGCGAGCGCTCGCGGAGAGCGCTCGCCGTTTCTCGTTCCGGATTTCGATTGCGGGGGCCGAGCCCCCGCAGGCCCCCACGGTGCGGTGGCCGGTTTCGGCTTCGTTCCTCGCCGTCGTGGCGTTCCCGGCCTGGTTTCCTCAGGGACTCGGCTTCGCGCCCCTGTCTCGTCTTCTCCCTGTGCTTATGGGGTGACGATGGTGAAGTTCGGGTTCGGGTTTGCCAGGTAGTGGAAGAGTTCGGTGATTCTCTTCGGGTCTCCGGTTGTTGTGGCGCGGCCTTGGGCTGCCAGGTCGTCGGTGGTCGTGGTGCCCAGGAGGACTTTCCGGAGGTCTTGCTCTTCGAGGGTGACCTCGGCGTCGGGCTGGCCTGCCGCCGGACCGGTTCCTCTGATGTGGACCAAGACCCCGTTGCGGAGGCGCTGGGTGTGCGTCCGGCCGCCGTCGACGTTCCAGCGGATCGTGATGTCCGCGTCCCAGCACTTCGGACCGTCCACCCTGGTGGCCAGCGCCGCGAAGAGCTGGTCCAGGTCCAGCGAGCGGAGCACGTCCGGTGACGAGGTCACCGTGGGCGTGCCGACTGGTCCGTGGCGCAGTTCGTGCGCTCCCATGAGGTAGAAGTTGCGCCAGGGGCCGTTCTCGCAGCCGTAGCCGAGCTGTTCCAGGGCGTCCGCTTGCAGCGCTCGGGCCTCCTCGTGGTCGGGCCGTGCGAACACCACGCGGTTGACGACCTGCACGACCCAGCGGAAGTCACCCTCCTCGAAGGACTCGCGGGCGCGTCGGACCACCTCGTCGGCACCGCCCATGAACTCCACGTACCGCTCCGCGGCTTCGGCAGGAGGGTGCTCCCACAGGTGGGCGGGGTTGCCGTCGAACCAGCCCAGGTACTTCTGATAGACCGCCTTGGTGTTGTGGCTGACCGAGCCGTAGTACCCGTGGGTGTGCCAGGCGCGTTCCAGCCCGGAGGCATCTCGATCCGCTCGGCGATCTCCAGCGGCGTCATGCCCTCGTTGATCATCCGCAGCGTCTGGGCGTGCAGGTAGGCGTAGAGGTCGCGCTGCTCGGAGAGGAACTCGAGGACCCGGTCGCGGCCGACCACGGGCCAGTGGTGGGAGGCGAAGGCGATGTCGGAACCCTCGGCGAACAGGTCGATGGCCTCGGTGAGGTAGTCCGCCCAGGCGTGCGGGTCGCGCACCTCCGCTCCGCGCAGCGTCAGCAGGTTGTGCAGGTTGTGGGTGGCGTTCTCAGCCATGCACAGCGCGGCGTGGTCCGGGAAGTGGATGTTGAGCTCGGCCGGGGCCTCGGTGCCCGGGGTGAGCTGGAAGACCATCCGGATCCCGTCGACCGTCTCCGACTGGCCGGTCTCGGTGATGTCGTGGGTCGGCGGCACCATGCCGAGAGCACCGGTCGAGGTGGTCGGTCCCAGCCCCGCGCCGATCTGCCCCCGCGGCCCCTTGGCCAGCGCGGCTCCGTGCATGTAGGCCGCGCGGCGAGCCATGGCGGTGCCGGCGTAGACGTTCTCGCTGACCGCGTGCTCCACGAATCCTCGCGGCGCGAGCACCGGAATCCCGGCCGCGAGCTCCGCCTCGGTGACGACGCCGCGAACTCCGCCGAAGTGGTCGGCGTGGCTGTGCGTGTAGAGCACGCCGGTCACCGGGCGGTCGCCTCGGTGACGCCGGTAGAGCGAGAGCGCTGCGGCGGCCGTCTCCGCGGACAGCAGCGGGTCGATGACCAGGATCCCGCGGGAACCTTCCACGACCGTCATGTTGGACAGGTCGAAACCGCGGACCTGGTAGATGCCCTCCACGACCTCGAAGAGCCCATGCTCGACGCACAACCGGCTCTGCCGCCACAGACTGGGGTTGGCCGTGTCGGGGCAGTCCTCGGTGAGGAAGCCGTAGGCGTCCAGGTCCCACACGACGGTCCCCGACGAGCCGCGGATGAGCGGGTCCTCGGCGGTGCCGAGGAAGCCGCGGCGTGCGTCGTCGAGATCGCGGGTGTCGTCGAACGGGAACGTCTCGCGCACCGCCGCGTTGCCCGCCGCGATCGCCGGTCGAGCGGGCTGAGAACCGGTTTCCAGGGACATCACGACCTCCCGTTCGGCGGGTTGGAGACGGCCACCTCCGCGCCCTCCGGCAATCGTCAGCGTGGACGTCCGAGGGCGCCAACCGGGCTCGGGAGGCCGCGTGCCGACGTCCTCGGCGCGATGCTGGCCTTGCCGGTGGTCGCTGCGTTGAAGGTCCTCTTCCGCCACGCGTGGGTCGAGATGCGGGGGAGCGCGAGGTGATCCCCCGGCTCCGCGAACACTCCCGATGATGTTGTGAACCGGGTCGAAAGTCCTGGTCAGGCTGCGGATTCGGGGGAGCGGAGTGATGATGGCCCGACAACACCTCGGCGAGGAGGAGGCGTTCGACATGTCCAGTCCGAACACGGGACGACAGGCCGGCGGCGAACGGCCGACCGAGCGGCAGTTATCCGAGCAGCCCCAGGCGCCCGAGCAGCGGCAGGGGTCCGAGCCCCGGCACGCGGCCGAGCCGCAGCAGGCTGGTGAACAGCAGCAGGCGGCCGGGCAGCGGCAGGAATGGGCGATGTCCAGGGCCCGGTCGGACGCCGGTGGAGCGGGGTGGCTGGCCTTCGGCGGCTGGGTGCTGGTGCTGGCGGGTGCGTTCAACATCATCGCCGGGCTGACCTCGCTGTTCCGCCCCGACTACTTCGTGGTCGGCGGTGGCGAGCTGCTGGTGTTCAACTTCGACGCGTGGGGATACATCTGGCTGGCCTTCGGACTCCTGCAGCTGCTGGCCGGTGCGGGTTGCCTCGCCGGGCAGCGGTGGGCGCGGATGACCGGGATCGGCCTGGCCGGGTTGTCGGCGATCGGGCACCTGACCTTCTTGGCGGCCTTCCCGCTCTGGGAACTCGCCTCGATCGCGCTCGCGGTGCTGGTCATGTACGCCCTGGTGGTTCCGGACAAGAACGCCGTCGCCTGAGCGCGGTGGGCCGCAGCGGCGGTGCCGGTCCGAACCGCCCATGATCGGAATCCCTCTCGCCCGGTCAGTTCGGACCAGAACCGCCTGCGGTCGCCGCCGCTCGGGCACTCGCCGCGCGGACCGGGTCGCTCTCGCCCGGTCCGCTTTGTGGCGGGTGTGACGGCTGAGCTCGATTTGGAACGAACGAATTTCAGATTCTCCCGATAATGTGACGCCCGGCACAGCGATCTGCGTGACATTCGGCCTACGTTTGCCCCCATCGGAGTAGCGCTCATCGCGCTACGACCACTCCGAGTGATGGGAACCGATGTGGGCGAGACAACGGGCGGCCGGACCCGCTGGCACGTGTTCGGACTGGTGCTGCTGGTCGGGATCTTCGGGGTCGGGCTGATGTTCACCGGCCTGTCGCAGGGCGCGATCGCGGCCTCGTTCGCTGTGGCCGGCACCAGCTACAAGGCCTCGGCCGACAGGCTCGACGCGCAGGGCGTCGTGCAGTACGGCTCCGTCGACCGCAGCGCCGATCAGGCCCATCCGGTGCTGGTCAACGGATTCCGGAAGGCCAAGCTGGACAACTTCTGCCAATCCATCGTGGTCCCGGGGCTGCCCGCGGTCGGCGACATCACCGTGAAGATCGCCGCACCGGGCGGGATGAGCGCGGACAACCTGGTGCTCGGCATCGAGGAGGTCACCGGCGACATCACCCTGAACAACGTCGAGATCGGCCGCGACGCCGGAACCATGGACAAGGGCCCCAGCGGCGCGCTCGGTGACGCCGGGACGTTCGGCATCCAGGCCGACAGCACGCAGATCACGGGTCTGCGCCAGGTCGCCTGGTCCACCACGGCGTCCACGCTCAAGCTCAACCAGGTGCAGATCAAGGCCAGCGCCGGCCGCGACGAGTGCTTCTGAGCTGGGGGTGATCTCATGGCTGCGTACAACACCAACCGCGCGAAGTTCCGCCAGTGGCGGCGTTCTCGCCCGTTCTGGGCCGGCTTTTGCACGCTGGCGGCGGGGCTGCTGATCCTGTTCCCGCCGTACGCCTCGCTGAAGTTCGGCGACATCGTCGTCTCGCTGAACACGCTGACCGGGATCTCCGCGATGGTCATCGGGGTTCTGCTGGTGTGCTGCGGACTGTCGTTCTGGACCCGACAGGAGTTCCGGGTTCCCGCCGGAGTCGTGGCGCTGCTGCTGTCGGTGGCCGCGATCGTCACGGCCAACCTCGGGTCGTTCCTGCTCGGCACCCTGCTCGGCGTGGTGGGCGCGGCGCTCGGCATCGCCTGGACGCCCAAGGCTCGCCAGCGCGCCGCGGTCGAGGAGTCCGACGCTCCCGCCAGCCCGGCCGGGGTCGCCGGAGGCCGTGCGTGAGTTCGCCGAGACTTCGCCTGCTCGCGGGCGTGCTCGGTCCGGTGCTGGCGCTGGGCGTGCTCGCCCCGGTGGCCTCCGCGCAGGAATCCGGCGGTGGTCCGCTGTCGGGCGTGGGGGAGCTGCTGGCTCCACCCTCGACGTCGACGGCTCCCGCGCCCGCACCGGAACCGGCACCGGCGTCGGCGCCTGCTCCCGCTCCGGGGTCGGGGTCGAGTCCGGCCCCGACCCCGGCACCAGCTCCGGCTCCGATCCCCGCACCCGCACCCGCACCCGCGCCGGATCCGAAACCGCCTGCGCTGCCGCCCGCCGGGGACTCGGGCACCACGCCCGGCCCCGGTCGGTCGTGGACGATGACCGCCAGCGCCCTGAAGCTCGTCGGCTCGCGGTACCGCGGCGTCGTCGAGCGCGACGGGGTGCGGACGCTGCACTTCACCGTCGACCGCCTGGAGATCACCGATCTCGTGCAGCGCGGCGACCTGGGCAACGGCAAGATCCTCCGCACCGCAGCCCGTCCGGGCAGCGTGTCGCGGGTGGTCAACGGCCCGATCGAGCTCTACACCCGGGAGCTCACTGGAACCCTGGCCATCGCCCGCACCACGCTCACCGCGGAGTCGCTGGCCGTGCCCGACCTGGACCTCGGCTTCCTGCAGCTGCCCGAGCTGACCTTCACCGACGCGGTCGTCCGCAACACCGACCTCGCCGGTGGCACGCTGACCATCCCCGGTGGCCGGGTCAGCGTGGAGTGATCCTCACGCGCGGGCGCGGTGCAGGAGGTGCCGGAAGCTGACCAGGCTGGAGTGGATCGCGGACGCCGCCAACGGGGCCTCGCTGCGGCTGGCCGAGCGCATCGGCTTCACGCCCGCCCGGATGTTGCCCGGCCACGTGGAGAACCGCGACGGCACCTTTTCGGACGCCGTGCTCGCCGTGATGCGCGCGACCCGCCCGCCGATGTCGAGTTCGCCACCCCGGAGGAGGCCGCCCGGCCGGTCCTCGACACCCTGGGGCGATGATGACGGTGAACAGGCGCTGGAACCGAGCGTGGCAGAATGCGCGTGTTCGAAAAACCCAGAGTATCCACACGACCACGGGCGATGAAGGGTTCGGAACCGGTGACCGAGAGCAGCACACCGACGATGCAGGACGCGCTGCTGGCGCTGCAACGCTACTGGACCGAACGAGGTTGCATGATCATGCAGCCGTTCAACACCGAGGTCGGAGCCGGGACCGCCAACCCCGCCACGATGCTGCGGGTGCTCGGTCCGGAGCCCTGGCACGTCGGATACGTCGAGCCCAGCGTCCGCCCTGACGACGCCCGCTACGGCGAGAACCCGAACCGCCTGCAGACCCACACCCAGTTCCAGGTGATCCTCAAGCCCGACCCGGGCAACCCGCAGGAGCTCTACCTGGGCAGCCTCGAAGCGCTGGGCGTGGACACCAAGGCGCACGACATCCGCTTCGTGGAGGACAACTGGGCCTCCCCGGCGCTGGGCGCCTGGGGCCTGGGCTGGGAGGTCTGGCTCGACGGGCTGGAGATCTCGCAGTTCACCTACTTCCAGCAGGCCGGTGGCCTGGTGCTCGACCCGGTGTCGGTGGAGATCACCTACGGCATCGAGCGCATCATCATGGCGCTGCAGGGCGTCGACCACTTCAAGGACATCCGCTACTCCGACGGCGTCTCCTACGGCGAGATCTTCGGCCAGTCCGAGTACGAGATGAGCCGCTACTACCTCGACGACGCCGACATCGAGGCCACCCACCGCATGTTCGACACCAGCGCCGCCGAAGCGGACCGGCTGCTGGACCTGCGGTTGCCCTCGCCGGCGTACGTGCACGTGCTCAAGTGCAGCCACATGTTCAACGTGCTCGACGCGCGCGGCGCCATCAGCACCACCGAGCGCGCCAAGGCGTTCGGGCAGATGCGCAGCCTCACCCGCCGCGTCGCCCAGCTGTGGGCCGAGCGCCGCGAAGAGCTCGGCCACCCGCTCGGCGTGGTCGAGGCGGCGCCTGCCGCGACGGCCGGTGAGCTGCCGACGGTGAGCGAGCCGGCGACGCTGCTGTTCGAGATCGGACTGGAGGAGCTCCCGCACGCGGACGTGTCCACGATGGCCGGTTCGGTGCGCGACTCGCTGGAGTCGAAGCTCGCCTCGACCCGCCTGGCGCACGGCGAGATCAGCGCCTGGGCGACGCCGCGGCGCATCATCGTGCAGGTCGCCGACGTCGCTCCGGCCGAGCCGGACGCCGAGCGCACCGTGCGCGGCCCGAAGACCTCCGCCGCCTTCGGCGAGGACGGCACGCCCACCAAGGCGGCCCAGGGCTTCGCGGGCAAGCACGGCGTCTCCCCGGAGGAGCTCAGCCGGGTCGAGGCCGACGGCGTCGAGCACGTCGCCGTGGTGCGCACCGAGCAGGGCCGCACCGCTCCGGTCGTGCTCACCGACCTGCTCGCCCAGCTGGTGGGCGAGCTGCGCGCGGACAAGAACATGCGCTGGCGCGACCCGAAGCTGTCCTTCAGCCGCCCGGTCCGCTGGCTGCTCGCGCTGCTCGGCGACACCCCGCTGCCGGTGGCGGTGTCCTCGCTGGTCAGCGGCACCACGACCCGGGTGCACCGCACCGCCGCCGAGCCCGAGGTCCCGGTGACCTCCGCCGACGGCTACCTGGAGTTCCTGGCCGGGCACGGCATCGTCGCCGACGCCGCCGAGCGTCGCCGCACGATCGTCGGTGCCGCCACCGAGCTCGCGGCGAGCGTCGGCGGCACCGTCGACTTCGCCGGTGAGGCAGGACTGGTCGACGAGGTCACCAACCTCGTCGAGCGGCCCAACCCGATCCTGGGCGGTTTCGCCGAGCGCTACCTGGAACTGCCCGAGCAGATCCTCACCACCGTGATGCGCAAGCACCAGCGCTACCTGCCGGTGCGCGGCGAGAACGGCCTGCTGCCGCACTTCGTGGCCGTCGCCAACGGCGACTGCGACGTCGACCTCGTCCGCGAGGGCAACGAGTCGGTGCTCCGCGCCCGCTACGAGGACGCCGCGTTCTTCTGGCGCGCCGACCTCAAGCGCAAGCCCGAGGAGCTGCGCGAGGGCCTGCACAAGCTGACCTTCGAGGAACGCCTGGGCTCGATGGCCGACCGCGCCGACCGCATCGCCCGGGTCGGTGTCGCCCTCGGCGCCGCGACCGGGCTGTCCGGGGCGGATCAGGAGACCGTCGCGCGCGCCGGTGCGCTGGCGAAGTTCGACCTCGCCTCGCAGATGGTCGTCGAGCTCTCGGGCCTGGCGGGCACCATGGCCCGCGAGTACGCGCTGCGCGCGGGCGAAACCCCCGCCGTGGCAACGGCTCTGGCCGAGATGGAGCAGCCGCGCGGAGCCGGTGACAAGCTCCCGGAGAGCAACCCGGGCGCTGTGCTGGCGCTGGCCGACCGGTTCGACCTGCTCGCGAGCCTGTTCGCGATCGGTGCCAACCCGACCGGCAGCTCCGACCCGTTCGGCCTCCGCCGCGCCGCCGGTGGTGTGGTGACGATCCTGCGCGCCACCCCGGCCGCCAGCGCCATCACGCTGCGGGCGGGCCTGGAGGCCGCGAGCGCCGAGGTCGCCTCGCAGGGCTCCGCGCTCAGCGACGAGGCCCTGGCCGAGGCGCACGAGTTCATCGTCCGCCGCTACGAGCAGCAGCTGCTCGACGCCGACCACGAGCACCGGCTCGTGCAGGCTGTCCTCCCGCTCGCCGACGCCCCGGCGGTGGCCGACACGACGCTGGCCGAGCTGGAGAAGCGGATCAACGACGAGGACTTCGCCGCGCTGGTCGCGGTGATCCAGCGGGCCCGCCGCATCGTCCCGGAGGGCACCGAGCCCGCCTACGACGCGGACCGCCTCACCGATCAGGCCGAGCGCGACCTGCACGCCGCGGTCGCCGAGGTCGCCGACCGGCTGTCGGACACCACGACCCTCGCCGAGTTCACCACGATCGCCGGGCCGCTGGTGGCCCCGATCAACACGTTCTTCGACGAGGTCATGGTCATGGCCGAGGACGCCGAGCTCCGCAAGGCCCGCCTCGGCCTGCTGGCCACCATCACCAACCTCGCGGACGCGGTCCTCGACTGGCGAGCCCTCTGACACCCACCACGAACGGGGCCCGGATCCATCGAGGACCGGGCCCCGTTGACGTGCGCCTCAGTCCGCCAGGGTCAGGGCGGGGAGATCGGTGCCGATGGTGCCGACGACGACCTGTCCGTGGAGGTAGGGGACGCGCAGAGCGCTGAGGCCGTCGGCGCTGATCCGGGTGCCCGGGGTGGTGGCTCCGGCGAAGGAGATCTCCACGGGCTCGGGGACGGCGGCCTGGGCGCGGTCCCAGCTCTCCCTGGGGCTGGTGCGCTTGATCTCCTCGTACGAGGAGTCCCGGAACCGCAGGAAGTTGCTCAGCACCTCGGGCAGCAGGTGGTCTTCGACCTCCTCGCCGGCCATCGGGATGCTGGTGATCACCACGACGTCCGAAAAGTGGCCGGTGCCGTAGGCAAGCCGCACGTCCCGCAGCTGCGGTCCGAGCCCGGAGGTGCCGACGACAGCGGGTTCTCCGGGGCCGTCGGCGAGCACCGCGAGCGGGTGGCCGAGCGCGAACGCCGCCTCGGTGACGGTGAGCCTGGTCTTGCGCGAGATGTGGACCAGCCGCAGCGCGTCGTCGTAGCTGCGGCCGGTCTTGGCGGTGAGGTCGCGGGCCTTTTCTTCATCTGACTTTCGGGTCATCGAGCGGGTCTCCCAGAGCGTGCGGACGTTGCTCGAACGCTAGCGACGCCCCCGGTGAGACCCAACCCCGAGATTCGACCCCGACACTCCTGAACTGCGATCACCCCGCGAACTTCAGGGTGTCAGCAGGCGTCCATGCCCGCCACGTCCTCCAGACCGAAGTCGGCGAGGTACCCGTCGTCCTTGAACGCGAAGATGTAGCGCACTCCCGGCCGGCCCGGAACGTCCGCGCCGTAGGTGAAGTCCATCGGCGGCACGTTGTACAGGTCCGGGTAGATCGCCCGGACCTGGTCGAGGGTCTGGCCGAACCCGGCGCCCTCGGGCGTCCGCATCCTGTCGGTGCCCTGGATCTCCACCACGCCGCGGGTGGGGTGGACGAACACGCCGTTGGCCGGGTGGCCCTGGCCCTCCTCGGGTCGGAAGTCGAGGACGTTGCAGCCCTGCGGCGGCTCTCCGGGCGTCTCGTCGACGACCAGGCCGGTGGCCAGCGCGTCCTGCTCGGACTGGCCCAGGCACAGCGTCTTGTAGCAGTCCGGCCCGATCGGGACGGGTTCCTCCGCGGCGCTCGCGAGCCCGGTGCCCCCGACGGTCAGCGCCGCGGCCAACGCCCCCACGATCCCCAGTGCACGTCGCATGGTCACTCCCCAGTGAGTCGGTACGTCCAACACCCAGCAGACGTCCCGGGCACCCCGGAGGTTGCCGCGGGGGTTCCCCGCGATTCAGTTCGAGCAGCGATCGTTTTCGCTTGGTGGAGGCCGGGTTCCGCGTCAGTCGAGTTCGATGGGGACGGTGCCGAGAACCCCGTAGCTGACGGCCCAGTACACGACGTAACCGGCGAGCAGCACGAAGCCGTGCCAGCGGCGCAGGCGCCCGGTGGACAGGAAGTACGCGGCCAGCGCCGTGAGCACCACCAGCGCGGGCAGGTGCCAGCTGAGCACGCTGGAATCCACCACGAGACCCCCTGCGAGCAGGATGATCCCGAGCTTGCCGGTCACCGAGAACACGACGCTGCCGATGACGTTGCCGACGCCGATCTCCGGAGCTCCGCGCCGGGTGGGCTCGACGGTGAGGAAGACGTCCTCGATGGTCAGCACGAGCGTGGCGATGGTGGCGCCGAACACGGTCCCTTCGAGGCCGAACTCCTCCAGGATCCCCTCGGTGCCCATGCCGGTGGCCCACGCGCCCGCGATGAGCCCGGCCAGCGCGAGAACGGCGAGCGCGGCACCGGTCCAGCCGGGCAGCTTGCGCGCTTCGGCGAAGGGCATGCGATCGGCGAAGCCGGGCTCCTTCGGCACGTCCGGAGGCAGCTCGGCGACCGCGGTCCCGCCGCCCTCGCGGGTCGTCGCGAACGCCTCGTACAGCTCGGCGTCGCGGAACACCGGTCGCGCGCCCCGGGATTCGCGCACCACGACGTAGCCGAGGAACGCCACGAACAGCGCCAGCAGCACCAGGCCGACGAACACGTTCATCGGCGCGAACGCCACGAACCCGATCAGGACCAGGGGAGCGACGGCGAACAGCACCAGGTAGTCGCGGGGGATGTTCACCTTCGTCGGCGTGAGGATCGCGGCCAGGGCCAGGACGACCCCGGGCAGGGAGAGCGCCGTGCCGAACACGATTCCCAGCGCGACGCCGTCGAGGTCCTCCATGTTGAGGGCCACGCCGAGGAAGATGTCGTCGAATTCGATACCGGTGAAGATGATGGCGAGCAGGAACACCGAGATGCGGAGCCCGGCGGCCATTCCGACGAGGTATCCGACGAGCTTCTCGGCGCTGTAGATCAGCAGGGCCGCGCCGGCGGCGAAGATCAGTACCGATTCCATGGGCGCCTCGAAACATCGTGCCGACGGTGCTCGCTGGTCAAAACACCATCGCGTCGCCGAGGGCGGGTGGCAACCCGTTGCTCGACGGGCGGAATCGCATTCGCAATGAACGGGTGGTCGAGCGCAACCGGCGGTCGGGTGTTGCGCCGATGCGGGAGACTGTGGGTGTGACGGCTGGGGCGTGGTTGATGCTGGTGTACCGGGTTCCGGGGGAGCCGACGAGGCTGCGGGCGACGGTGTGGCGCCGGTTGAAGGCCGCCGGGGCGGTGTACCTGGCGAACTCGGTGGCCGTGCTGCCGGAATCCGCGGAGGCCGAGCGGGCGCTGCGCAAGCTGCGGGCCGAGATCGAGGGCATGGGCGGCACCGGGCAGCTGCTGCGGGCCGAGGCCCTGGCGGGGCAGGACGAGGTCGTCGCCGCCTTCCACGGTGCCCGGGACGCCGAGTACGAGGAGGTCCTGTCGCGCTGCGAGGACTTCCAGGCCGAGATCGACAAGGAGACCGAGGCGGGCAAGTTCACCTACGCGGAGCTGGAGGAGAACGAGGAAGACCTCGCCAAGCTCCGCCGCTGGCTGGACAAGATCCGCGCCCGCGACACCCTCGGCGCCCCGCGAGGGGCGGAGACCGTGGCGGCCGTGGACGCCTGCGCCCGGGCCCTGGACGCCTTCGCCGAACGCGTGTACGCCGCCGAGGCGAGCACCTGACCGGATGGCGTCGCTCACCGAGGCCTACCTGCGGTGTCTAACCACCGTTACACTCGTGGCATGACACTGGTGACTGCCTTGCTGAGCCTCGCCGCGGGTCTGCTGCTGGCCTGGCTGGCGCTCGTGGTGGTCCTGCTGGTGATGTGCCCGCGCAAGGGCGTGCTGTCCGAGGCGCTGCAGCTGCTGCCGGACACCCTGCGCCTGCTGCGCAGGCTGGCGGTCGACCCCGAGATGCCGCGCGGTGTGCGGGTGCGCCTCGGCGCCCTGCTGGCCTACCTCGCGCTGCCGTTCGACCTGGTGCCCGACTTCGTCCCGGTGCTGGGCTACGCCGACGACGCGATCGTCGTGGTGGCGGTGCTGCGGTCCGTGGTCCGTCGGGCGGGTCCCGACGCCGTGCACCGGCACTGGCCGGGTTCGGACGAGGGGTTCGCGGCGTTGTCGCGGCTGGCGGGCCTGCCGCAGCGCACGCTCGACTAGCGTGGATTTCACGCTTTTGGAATAGCCCAGCGGGATTATCGGGTCGATTCCGCGGAAATGCCGCCCGAATTTCTTGCGCGGAAACCCCGGACCCGAGGAAACTCGGTCTCACCATTCGGCCTAGTTCTTCGGGGGTGAAAATCCGGTGCGGTTCGACGTGCTGGGGCCGGTTCGAGTGCGGCACGGCACCGCGGAGGTACCGGTTCCAGGGGTGTTGCGGCAACGCCTGCTCGCCCTGCTCCTCGCCCACGCCAACACGCCCGTCTCGGCCGAGTGGCTTTCGGCCGCGCTGTGGGGCGGCGAGCCGGAGCGGCGCGGCGGCAGCAAGCTGCACCTGCTGGTCCACCGGCTGCGCAAGACCCTCGGCGAGCCCGAACGCCTGGTCTCCGACGCGGGCGGCTACTGGATGCACGTCGAACCCGACGAGCTCGACGTGGAGCGCTTCGAAACGCTGCTGGACCTCGCCGAACGCAACTTCGACCCGCAGCGCCGGGCCGACATGCTGCGCCAAGCCCTGCGCTTGTGGCGCGGAACCCCGTACCAGGACCTCGACCTGACCGAGCTGGCCGGCGAGGCGCAGCGCATCGACGAACGCCGCCTGGTCGCGCTGGAACAGCTGCACGCGGCCGAACTCGACTGCGGCAGGCACGCTTTCATCATCGCCGAGCTCACCGAGTTGGTGCGCGAGAACCCGTTGCGGGAACGCCTGCACGCGCTGCTGATGACGGCGCTGTACCGCTCGGGCCGGCAGGCCGACGCGCTCGCGGTCTACCGCCGCGCGCGCCGCACCGTCGTCGACGAGCTGGGGCTGGAACCGGGCCACGCGCTGCGGGAGCTCGAACAGCGCATCCTCGCCGGCGAGCACATCGAGTTCGAGCCGCCCACCGCGCGCCCGGTGACGCGCCCGGCGCAACTTCCGCACGACGTACCGGGTTTCGTCGGCCGCGACTCCGCGCTGGCCGAACTCGACCGGCTCAGCGAGAAGCCCGAGGTGCCCATCGCCGTCGTCGCCGGCACCGCCGGGGTCGGCAAGTCCGCGCTGGTGACGCACTGGGCGCACGCCGCGCGGGACCGCTTCCCGGACGGGCAGCTCTACGTCGACCTGCGCGGCTACGGTCCGGACCAGCCGCTGACCACCACCGAGGTGCTGGCCGGATTCCTGCGCGCCCTGGGCATTCCCGGCGATGCGATCCCCGCCGACGCCACCGAGCGCGCCGCCCGCTTCCGCACCGTGGTCGACCAGCGGCGGATGCTCATCGTGCTGGACAACGCCGCCGCACCGGGCCAGATCCGCCCGCTGCTGCCCGGAACCCCCACGAGCTTCGTGGTCGTCACGAGCCGCGATTCGCTGTCCGGGCTCAGCGCCCGCGACGGCGCGTACCGGCTGGTACTCGACCGCATGGAGGCCGACGAGGCGCACGCGCTGCTCACCGACCGGCTCGGCGAGCAGGTGATGAGCGCCGAAGCCGCCCAGCCGCTGATCGAGCGGTGCGCCCGGCTGCCGCTCGCGTTGCGGGTCGCCGCCGAACGCATCCACCAGAGCACCAGCCGCGACGTGGGCGAGCTGCTGGAGGACCTCACCGACGAGCAGCGCGGACTGGACGCGCTGGACACCGGCGATGAGCACACCTCGGTGCGCGCGGTGTTCTCGTGGTCGTACCGGAACCTGCCCGACGACGCGGCCCGCCTGTTCCGGCTCTACGGCTTCACCTGCAGGCACGCGGGCCACCGCATCGGCGTCTTCGCGCTCACCGCCCTGCTGGGCGCCGACGACGTGCAGACCACGCGGCGCCTGCTGGACGTGCTGGTCCGCGCGCACCTGCTCACCGAGGTCAGCTACGGGCGCTACGAGATGCACGCGCTGCTCGGCGACTACGCGGCCGAACTCGCCGAGCTGGAGCAGGACCGACCGGAGGTCGTGGCCCGGCTGCTCGGCTTCTACCTGCACACCGCCGACCAGGCGCTGCGCATTCTGCAGCCGACCCGCGACCCGGACGCGGGCGGCCTGCCGAGACCGGTGGCGATGCCGACCCTGTCGAACCAGGAGTCGGCGGTGAACTGGCTGGACACCGAACGCCCCAACCTCATGTGCGCGGCGGAGAGCGCCGCCAAGGCGGGCATGAACGACCTGGTCGACCTCCTGTTCCGGATGCTCCACGACTACCTGTCGGGCGAAGCCCGCTCCTTCGACGACGCGGAACGCCTCCGAGTCCTAGCAGCAGGAGCCCCGGCCCAAGACTGCTGAACGGGTGGTGAACAGCGCGGGAATTGGTGGCTGAACCCGGTCTGCCGAGGAGTGGGGGTTAATACCGTTACGACCCAATTCGTTTCGCGGAGGCGGTCGTGACTGGGTTCCCGTGGCAGGAGATCCTCGCAGTTCTCGGTGTGCTGATCCCGGTGATCGCGTTCGTGTGGGAGTTCGCGATCGTCGGGCGCAAGCGGCTCGGCTACCGGATACAGATGGACACCACGCCCTCCGGGCTCAACACCGAGCACGCTCGGGCCTGGCAGCGGTTGGAGCGCAGGTCCGGCGAGCGGCTGAAGCACCCGTCGTTCGTGCTGATCCGCATCGAGAACATCGGCAGCGCGCCCATCAACACCGGCGACTACGCCAGGCCCGACACCGACAACCTCGGCCTGTCCGTCAGGTTCCCGGGGCGCACGGTCGCCGGAGTGCTCGTCACCGAGCTCAGCGATGACAACCTGGAGAGCTTCTTCCACAAGGACAAGTGGCCGGACGCCAGCGACGAAGAGGAGGAGGACGGCCACAAGGTCGGCATCGTCAAGCTGCCGAAGGTCAAGCTCAACCCCGACGATCACTACAAGGTCCTCGTGGTGCTCGAACGAGCGGGCAAGCAGGAGGGCACGCTGCCCGAGCCCGAGGTGGTCGGCACCATCACCAAGGCCGGGGACGGCCGGATCTCCAAAACCCGCGGCCAGACCGGAACTCCGCGCTGGGTCGTCGCGCTGATCTGCTTCCTGCTCATGGTCGGCCTGACCGAGCCGTTCATCTTCGGCCAGACGATGGGAACGGGCGCTCCGCTGGAATGCGCCAGGGGAACCTTGAAGGTCACCGGTTCCACCGCCTTCAAGCCCGTGGTGGAGCAGGCGGCCAAGAGCTACGAGGACTACTGCTCCGGCGCGGACATCGACACCAGCGGAATGCGCGGCAGCGTCGACGGCCTGCAACGGCTGGAAGGCGAGGCCGATCCGAAGCTCCGGGCGAACACGGTGGTCTTCTCCGACGGGAGCACGGCCGCCGGCTCGCCGGCCCTGGTTCCCCGGCCGAAGGCGTTCATGCTGTTCAGCATCATCGCCAACCCCGGAACCGAGGTGCACAACCTGACGCAGGACGAACTCCGCCGGGTGCTGCGCGGCGAGGTGCGCAACTGGGCGGAGCTCGGTGGCAAGAACATTCCGGTGGTCGTGGTCGACCGCGAATCCGAGTCGGGCACCCGGATGACGTTGGAGGAGCGGTTCTTCGGCTCCTCCCCGCAACCCGGTGAGAACTCGACCGACTGCGAGCAGGTGCGCGGCGACGCCACGGGGCAGGTGCTGCGGTGCCGCCGCACCAGCACCCCCGCGATGCTGGAGACCGTCGCGAAGACCCCCGGTGCCATCGGCTACAGCGAGTCCTTCGCGGCGAACAGCAACCCCGGTGTCATCAAGGTCCGCATCGACGGGCAGGCCGCCGACTTCGACGCCGCGGAGGCCGGCGCCTACCCGTACTGGCAGACCGAGTACGCCTACACCTACGGCGAACCGGAGCCGGAGTCCCTGCCCGCGAAGTTCCTGCGCTTCCTCACCTACCAGGAGGGCGTCGACATCCTCCGGCACTCCGGCCACCGGCCCTGCGCCGAACTCCGCGACGCCGTCAGCTGCGAACCCTCCGGACTGCAGTAACCCACCGGGGTGGCGAATTCGAATTTCGCGCGAAGTTCGAGCCCGAACTTTGGCGTTGGAATTTCGCGCGAAATTCGAAACCCCTGGTGCCGCGGTAGTCCGTTGGGGTGAGGGTGTCAGGAGGCGGTCCGGAAGGCCTTGCGGCAGTGGCGGATCATCTCGCGCGCGGCGACGTTCGCGTCCGGGCGCCAGGTGATCGCGAGCAGGGCGGGATCGCCGGCGTCGGTGATCGGCAGCGCGGTGAGGCCGGGGTGCTCGGCGGCCATCGACTCGCTGAGGATCGCCACGCCGAGCCCGCGCAGCGCCAGGTCGGTGATCGCGCCCGCCGCACTGGCCTGCAACGCGATCACCGGCTCCACGCCGCGCGCCGCGCAGGCGCGGTCGAACACCGCCCGCAGCCCCGTTCCGGGCGGCATGCAGACCACCGGGTGCGCTGCGAGTTCGCGGAGCGCGATCGCGCGCCCGGCCAGCTCGTGACCTTCGGGGACGGCCGCGACCAGCGGTTCGCTGAGGATCGTGAGGGTTTCCAGTCCCTCGGGCGCCGATTCGGCGCCGATCAGGGCGAGGTCCAGCGTCCCGCTGCGCACCTCGTCGACGAGTCGATCGGAGTTGTCCTCCCGCAACGACAGCTCCACGCCCGGATGCGCGCGGTGGAACTCGGCGAGCGCGTCGAACAGCGGCGTGACGGTGCAGCCGATGACCATCCCGAGAGTGAGGTTCCCGCGCAGCAATCCGGTGATCTCACCGACCGCCTGCCCCACGGCGCCTGCCGCGGCCAGCGCGCTGCGCGCGTGCTCCAGCGCAGCCTTGCCCGCCGCGGTCAGCTCCGCCGCACGCGCGGACCGGTCGAACAGCTCCGCCCCGAGCTCCTTCTCCAGCCGCCTGATCTGCGCGCTCACCCCGGACTGGCTGATGTGCACGCGCTGCGCGGCCCGGGTGAAGTTCCGCTCCTCGGCCACCGCGACGAAGTACTCCAGCTGACGCAAGTCCACAACCGCTGATTCTAGTTATCATCAGAACCATCTGTTGGACTTCTGGTGAGGGCGGACGCAGGCTGGACCCGTGACCGAGAGGAGAACTCAGATGCGCGAGAAGGCCCGCGAACCCGAAGACCTGACCAGGCTCTTCGTCGAACGCAGCAACGCAGGGGACGCCGAGGGAGTGGCCGAGCTCTACGAACCCGACGCGGTCATGGCCTACCCGCCCGGCGAGACGACGGTGGGCCGCGACGCGATCCAGGCCCTCTGGGAGGAGGTCCTGGCCAACCGCCCCCGCTTCGAACCGGAACCCCCGCTGCCCACCCTGATCAGCGGCGACATCGCCCTCACCGCGACCCCGCCCGAGGACGGCGCGGGCGCCCGAGCGCAGGTCGCCCGTCGCCAACCCGACGGCACCTGGCTCCGCCTCCTCGACCAACCGGAGTTCCGCCCACCCCGGTGACGTGCGGTCAGTGGAGGTGGGAGAGCCAGAGGTGGTCCTGGGCCCTGGTCATCGCCACCAGGCGTCGGCGCTCGTGGGTCTCGCGGTCCTCGTGGGAATCGGCCGGGGGAGCGGGTTCGGCGGGGAGGAAGACCGTGCGGAACTCCGCTCCCTTCGCCTCCAGGACCGTGCCGACGAGGGTGTCCGAGGTGTCGCGGCCGTCCCAGGTCGCCAGCGGGAGAGTCGTGATGCCCGCGTCGCGCAGCACGCGCAGCCAGTGCTCGGTCGCCGACTCGGATTGGGTGATGATCGCCGCCGACGAGCCGTCGTCGAGCGCGAGCAGCGCACCCAGCAGCGCGCGCTCCTGGTCCTCGCCGTGCCACTCGACGACGCGCCCGCCGCTGCGCACCGGCAGCGCGGCGCTCAACGGCAGCGACGGCCCGTCGTCGTAGCGGTTGATCGCCTCCACCTGCCCGGCGCGTTCCAGCACCATGCCCCGGTTGCGGTAGTCGTTGCGCAGCACCTCACCGCGCCCGTGCAACGAGATCCCGGCATCGGACAACCGCCAGCCACCCGCTAAGGCCTGCTGCTGACCGTCCCCGACCAGCAGCAGCTGGTCCGGTTCGTCGCCGCTGATCGCGTGCGCCAGCCGCAGGCCGATCACCGTCAGCTCCTGCGCCTCGTCGACCACGACCGCGGTGTACTGCCGGGGCAGCGGCCGCCGCTCCAGCTCGGCGAGCGCGCGCTTGAGCACGTCGTTGTGGTCGAAGACGCCGCGCTCGGACAGCTCCCGCTCGTAGTCGCAGTAGAAACGCCAGGCGTGGGACCGGAAATCCGCCGGCAGCTGACCGCCCCGGCCCTTCCGGGACACCGTCCGGTAGGCGTCGAGAGACGAGATCCCGCGGCCCTTGATCACCCGGTCGATCTCGTCCTTCCAGTACTCCCGCGAGTTCCGGACACCGCGCAGCACCTCGTCCCGCGACCACACCGCGTCGAAGGCGCGCCGCACCTCCTGCTCGTCGACGTCCGCCGAACGCCCGCGCCCGGCGAGGAAGTCCCGCGCCCATCCGTGCAGCGAGGCGAACTCGATCTGCCCGGACAGCTCCGGGGCCATCTGCCCGAACCGGCCGGCGGCCCGCTCCGGAACCCGGTCCAGCGGCGCGGTGTAGAGCAGCTTGCCGTCACCGCGGCGGGCCAGGTAGGCCAGCCGGTGCAGCGCGAGGGTGGTCTTGCCGGTCCCGGCCGGGCCGCTGATCTGCGCCGGACCGGAGAAGCTGCGACGCACCGCGCCCAGCTGCGCGTCGTCGAGGAAGTAGCGCCAGTCCCGGAAAGGTCGCCGCGACGACGGGGCGACCGGCTCCTGCAGCACCTCGGGAACGCTGCCGCGCTGCCGCGGGATGCGCTGCGAGTTCCACATGATCGGCGTCAGGTCGAAGGTGCGGCTGTCGAGGTGCTTGGCCAGCGCCAGCGCCTCGTCGGCGGTCAGGATCCGCTCGCCGCGCTTGAGCAACCGGTCCAGCTCGTCCTCGGTGATCGCCAGGTGATCGGCGCTGCGGCCCTTGCGTCCGGTGTGCTCTATCGGGTGCACCACCACGGTGCGCAGCACCGACTCGCTGAGCATCCCGGACCCGATCGCGGCCCCGGCCAGCAGCTCGGCGGTCCACACGAACGCCGCCCGCGAGTCCTCCCAGTCCGGCTCGGCTTCCCGGAGCAGTACCACCAGAACGCCCATCCGGCCGACGAGCACCAGATCCGGCCGCTGCCGGGGAGTGTGCGGTGCGAACTGGTTGAGCAACGGGTACCAGCCGTTGTCGCGCTCGGCCGCGAAGCGGTGCAGGACGCGCTTCTGCCACGTCGGCAGTGGCCGGTCCCGCAGCTGGGCCTCCGCTTCGCGCCGGAGTAATTCCTGGCGGTGGTGGAAAGTCCCGGTCACGGCGCCTCCTGTCCAGCTCCACCCGTGCTTGATCGCGCGCAGCAGTGAACACGCTCGGTATCGACATTAATGCGTTCCGTTGCGATTTCGAGCGAGTTGGGACGGCGTCACCTGGATGTAGCAGGGGGCTGATCGTTGACCAGGAACTCCAAAGTGGAGATCGGCAGCGCACCGTGCCCGAGGACGGTGTCGTGGAACCGGCTGATGTCGAAGTCCGAGCCGAGACGCTGCCGCGCGGCGTCCCGGATCCGCTCGATCTCCAACCTCCCCACCAGGTACGACAGCGCCTGGCCGGGGTAGACGATGTAGCGGTCGACCTCGGAGGCGGCCTCCAGGTCCGACAGGGTGGTGCTGGAGATCATCGTCTCCAGCGCGCGCTGCCTGCTCCAGCCGAACTCGTGCAGCCCGGTGTCGACGACCAGCCGCGCCGCGCGCAGCAGGTCCTGCACGACCATGCCCAGCCGCATCAGATCCCCGGAGTACAGCCCCATCTCGTCGGCCAGCCGCTCGGTGTAGAGCCCCCAGCCCTCGGTGTAGGCGTTGAACCCGGTGAGCCTGCGCAGCAGCGGTAGCTCGGTCAGCTCCTGGGCCAAGCTGATCTGCAGGTGGTGGCCGGGAACGACCTCGTGGAAGGCGATGACCTCGGCGGCGAACCGCGGCCGCTGCTCGGCGCGCAGCGTGTTCGCGAAGTACACGCCGGGCCGCGAGCCGTCCAGCGCGGGCGACATGTAGAAGCCGATCGGCGTGCTCTCCGACGGGGTGCCCGGCACCGGCCGCACCTCGCACGGCTGCTGCGGCAGCCGCCCGAACCAGCGCGGCGCCTCGGCGGTCGCCTTGTCGATGGCCTCGCGCGCCGCCGCCAGCATCTCGTCCGGTTCGTCCCAGCACAGCGACCGGTCGGTCTGCATCCGCCGCAGCACCGCCTCCGGATCGGGTTCGCCCCAGAGCCGTTCGCCCAGCCCGGAGATCTCGGCGCGCAGCGACGCCAGCTGCGCGCGCCCGATCTCGTGCAGCTCACCGGGGGTGTGCTCGGTGGTGGTGTGGGCGTGGATGAGCCGCTGGTAGATCTCGTGCCCCTCGGGCAGCCAGCACAACCCGGGGTGTTCGGCGTCCCGCGCGTGCGGGGCGATCTCCCGCGCCAGGACCTCGCGGTACTCGGCCAGCGCCGGGTTGACCACGTCGCGGATCAGGCGTTCGCGCTGCTCGGAGAGGTCGTCGGGGAGCTGCTGGGTGAGCAGCGGGTCCTGGTCGGGGTTGGCCAGGCGGGAATCCAGGTCCGCGATCGCGCCGTCCAGCAGCGGACGCACCGGAACCCGTCCGGCCCGCACGCCTTCGCGGTGGCGCTGCGCGGCAGCGGCGGTGAAGTCGGGGATGCGGGCGATCCGCCGCAGGTAGTCCTCGGACTGCTCCCTGCCGCTCACCGGCACCTGCCCGAGGTGGAACAGCAGGCCCGCGACCGGCGCGAACAGGTTGCCGATCACCGTGTACTCGGGGGCGCGGGCGTCGAGCCGGTCGACCGTGGACTGGGCGTGCTGCACGACGACGGCGACGGTCAGCCGCTCCTCCAAGCTGGAGTGGGTGGTGTCGACGGCCATCGCCCGCACCCGGATGTCCTCGGCGTGGTCGCGCTGGGTGAGCTCCGCCGCGGTCGAGATGTTCGGCAGCAGGTGATCGCGGCCCGGCAGCCCGTAGAGCGAGGCACCGATCGGGTCGGAGTCGAGTTCGAGATCGAGCAGTTCTTCGGCGAGCTGATCCGGCGTCGTCACGCGAACAATCCTGCCCCTCCGGACCGACATCCGGCAGGGCGACGCGGAACGGGATTGGTTGAGGGGACAATGAACCCCGTGGACCCGCTGCACGATCCGGACGACGAGACCCTCCTCGACCCCAGGCAAGCCCGCGAGCTGGCCGGGCTGGTCGAGACCGCCCGCCTGGCCTCCGCCGTGGTCCGCTACGGCATGCGCACCCGGGTGGGCGTGGCGACGGTCGTGCTCAACCAGGACAACCCGCTGCCGGTCGCCAACCACGCGTGCGCACTGTGGGGCACCGGCGCGCAGGTGGCGGGCACGCTGATGGAGCTGGAGCAGGTGTTCGCCGAGGCGGGGCGGTCCGAAGCCGTCGTCTACGCCTCGCCGACCACGGTCGGGGAGATCGAGGGCATCGCCGACGACGCCGCCTGGCGCGCGGTCGAGGAGCAGGTGGTGCTGCTGCACCGCACCCGCGGCTTCAGCCGCGGCGTCACGCGCCCCGCCGAGGACCGGGACCTGGAGGGCATCGTCGAGCTCTACGCCGACGAGACCGGCCTGTCCGAGGAAGGCGAGCAGCGCCTCGCCCGCCACCTGGCACATCGCTTCGACGAGAACCGCAGCGTCGTGCTCGTCGTCGACGATCCGGGCGTCGACCGGATCGCCGGCTTCGTCCAGGGCTTCGTCGAACGCGGCGTCGGTCTCGTCGAGCAGGTCGTGGTCCGTCCGGGCCGCCGTCGGCGCGGCATCGGCCACGACCTGGTCACCGAAGCCTCCGAAGAGCTCCGCCGCATGGGCGCGCTGCTGGTCGCCGCCCACACCGAGGAAGGCGGCACGGCTCAGCGCTTCGCCGAAGCCATCGGCTTCGACGTCGCCTACGGCGTCACCGCCTATGCCCGCAGAATCGACGACTTGCTCTGACGCGGCGAGCCCGTTCGCGAGCGTGGCGTTTCGAATTTCGCGCGAAATGTGACCCAAACCCGACTCCGAGTTCGCTGACCTGCGAAGACACGCCCGGGCGCGGTGGCGATTCGAATTTCGCGCGAAATTCGAGCGGGAACTTCGGGACTCGAACTTCGCGCGAAATTCGAACGGCCACCGCCCCATCGGGCGTCTCGCGATGTGGATGCTGGACCGCACGGGTGAGGTGCGCGCCACGAAAGCGCTCCGGCGGAATTTCCTCGCCCGCGGGCGGCGTTGGTTGCTGTGGCTCGAACTGTCCAGAATCCGGGAGGAAGCCTGTGTCCAGCGGCTCAGCGTCAGAGAAGACCACCACGAGCCAGGGCCTCTCCTCCCTGCCCCGGGAGATCTGGATCCTCGGTGCGGGCAGCTTCATCGTCGCCGTCGGCATGGGCATCGTCGCGCCCGCGTTACCCGCGTTCGCCACGAGTTTCGACGTGGGCGTCACCGCCGCCGGATTCATCGTCAGCGCCTTCGCGATGATGCGCCTGCTGTTCGCCCCGCTGAGCGGACGTCTGGTCTCGGCGGCGGGCGAGCGCACGATCTACGTCATCGGCATCACGATCGTCGGCATCAGCAGCACGGCGTGCGCGTTCGCCGACTCCTACTGGCAGCTGCTGATCTTCCGCGCGCTCGGCGGCATCGGTTCGACGATGTTCACCGTCGCGGGCGTGGGCCTGCTGATCCGGATGTCGCCGCCGCACCTGCGCGGACGCGCTTCGGGCGTGTGGGCGACGAGCTTCCTGCTGGGCAACGTCTCCGGCCCGATCGTCGGCGGCGTGATGGTCGGCTACTCGTTGCGGCTGCCGTTCGTCACCTACGGCATCGCGCTGTTCGTGGCCGCCTTCCTCGGCTGGTTCCTGCTGCGCAAGTCGACGCTGGCCGCTCCGCTGGGTGATGACGCGACCCCGTCGATGCCGCTGGGCGAGGCCATGCGCATGCGCTCCTACGTCGCCTCGCTGCTGTCGAACTTCGGCAACGGCTGGGCGGTCTTCGGCGTCCGCATCGCCCTGGTCCCGCTGTTCGTGGTCGAGGCACTCAAGGCTCCGCAGTCGATGTCCGGCATCGCCCTGTCGGTGTTCGCCATCGGCAACGCCGGTGTGCTGCTGCTGTCGGGGCGCATGACCGACCGGCACGGCCGCAAGCCGATGGTGCTCATCGGCCTGGTCGTCTCGGGTGTGGCAACGGCGTCGCTGGGCTTCACCACGTCGGTCCCGGTGTTCCTGGCGGCGTCGCTGATCGCGGGCATGGGCGCGGGAGTCCTCAATCCGGCGCAGAACGCGGCGGTCGCCGACATCATCGGCGGCAACAGGCGCGGCGGAACGGTGCTGGCGACGTTCCAGCAGGCCGCTGACCTCGGCGCCATCCTCGGGCCGCTGATCGCCGGGGTCCTGGCCGACACCGTCTCCTACCAGGCCGCGTTCCTGGTCACGGGCGCCACCGCTGCCCTCGGCCTGCTGGCCTGGGTGGGTGCACCCGAGACGCGTCCGCGCCCGGAATCGGGCACCGAACAGGTGCGTGCCGCGGCCTGAGGTGTTGATCGCCCCCGTTCCGGGTACTCGGGTGTGACGCCGCCGGCGTTGCGGTTGCCCCTGCCCGATGCGGGAGGACGAGATGAACACCACCGGTATTCCGGGGCACGAGCTGACCGAGGACCTGCTGCTGCGGGAACTCCGGCACCTGCACCAGACGCGCAACGAGACGTTCCTGCACGGCTCGCCGGACGCGCTGCGCGAGCACACCGCCCGCACGTTCGAGCTGGAGCAGGAGTACCTGCGCCGCTACCCGGAGCGCGACGTCGACCCGCGCCGAACGCGCGATGGTGCACGAGGGGAGCCGCAGCATGCCTAGTCCACGCGTGGTGATCATCGGTGGCGGACACGTGGGGCTCACCCTGGCCCTCCGGCTGCAGAAGAAGCTGGACGCGGGTGAGGCGAGGGTGACGGTCATCGACACCCAGCCGCACATGACCTACCAGCCGTTCCTGCCGGAGGCCGCCGCCGGTTCGCTGGAACCGCGTCACGTGGTGGTTCCGCTGCGCGAGGCGCTGCGCCGCTGCGAGGTGCTGACCGCGCAGGTCAACAACATCGACCACGCCAACCGGTGCCTGACGGCGACGCTGGGCGACGGCAAGGCCGAGAAGCTGGACTACGACATCCTGGTCCCGGTCCCGGGCTCGATCTCCCGCGCGCTGCCGATCCCGGGCCTGGCGGAGCAGGGCGTCGGGTTCAAGACCATCGGCGAGGCCATCTACCTCCGCAACCACGTTCTGTCCAGATTGGACATAGCGGCGAGCACGGAGGACGAGCAGTTGCGCCGACGGCTGCTGACGTTCCTGTTCATCGGCGGCGGTTACGCGGGCATCGAGGCCCTTGCGGAGCTGCAGAGCATGGCCCGCTACGCGATCCGCAGCTACCCGCAGCTGTCCGAGCACGACATGCGCTGGGTGCTGGTGGAGGCGATGGGCCGCATCATGCCCGAGGTCAGCCCGCACATGGGCGAGTACACCAAGCAGCAGTTGGAGAACATCGGCATCGAGGTCAAGCTCAACACGACCGCGAGCTCCCTGGTGGACGGGCACGCGGTCCTGTCCGACGGCGACGACTTCCACGCGGACACCATCGTCTGGACCGCGGGCGTCAAACCGCACCCGATGCTGGAGGACAGCGATCTGCCCCGAGATTCCAAGGGGCGCCTGGAATGCACGACGAGGCTGCAGGTGAAGGGCACCGACAACGTGTTCTCGGCGGGGGACTGCGCCGCGGTCCAGGACCTCACCAGCAGCGATCCGGAAGCCCTGACGAGCCCCTCGGCCCAGCACGCGGTCCGCCAGGCGAAGCTGCTGGCGGACAACATCATCGCCCAGCTGCGCGGCGAGGAGCTGCAGGAGTACCGGCACAAGCACGCGGGCTCGGTCGCGGGCCTGGGGCTGTTCCGGGGCGCGGCGGAGGTCTACGGCATCAAGCTCAAGGGCCTCCCGGCGTGGCTGCTGCACCGCGCGTACCACCTGATGAAGATGCCGACGACGTCCCGCAAGGCCCGCATCCTCGGCGACTGGCTGCTGGAACTCCCATTCCGCCGCCAGGTCGTCGCCCTGGGAGAACTCCACGACCCGAGAGCGGAGTTCGTCAAAGCCGCCAACACCAGAGGCCTCCCGAAACCCCGCGGAACGACCGCCGCAGGATGATCGGGGTGACCGTCCTCACGGAGTCCCCACGACTCCGTGAGGACAGGTACCGTCGATGAAGGCGACAGCACCCGTTTGCCCAGCTCAGGGCCGGTTCGCCACCTTATGGGGACCCCCTGAAAACGGGCCCGAACGGCTGTTGTACTGTATTGGCACACGAGATGAGCGGGGCGGAAACAAACCGAACACCTCGGGAAAACAGAACAAGGGGCTGTGGCGCAGCTGGTAGCGCACTTGACTGGCAGTCAAGGGGTCACGGGTTCGAATCCCGTCAGCTCCACCCTTACGACCAGGGCCGATGCTTCCGAGCATCGGCCCTGGTCTCGTTCTGCCTGTCTAACTGCCTGTCTAACTTCTCGATCAGAGGACAGCGCGGCTCCCTGCGCGGCACAATGAGCCGTACTTGATCTAGGAGGAGCGTGCACGTTGGCTGGTAACACGCAGCTGGTTGACCTTCTTGTCACCAAGTATGGCCCTACAGTCTTCGCGGCGATCATCACAGGTCTGCTCGCCTACCTCACCGGCGTGCGTCTTGAGGCGAGGAAGAACAAGAAGGCTCTCAAGCAGCTGTCTTGGGACATGGACGTTGACTCGAGTCTCGTGGAGGTCAAGGAAGAGCTCAGGGGGCAGGTGCAAGTTCGTTATGGCGAGGAAACCGTGCGTGACCTGACCACGGTCACGTTTCGGATCGTCAACACCGGTGGCGCACCCGTTTTCAATGAGTTCGTGCGCTTTGCGTTTCCCTCCGATGCCAAGGTGCTCGAGGCCGCTCTTGATCCGGTCCCGGAGCCGGAGTTGGACGTCAGCGAGGTGACCGACTCCGATACGCCACCGGGTAGTCGCCGGTTCCGGATCGGACACCTCGAACCGGGTCAGAGCGTTCAGTTCCGATTTATATCGGACGGTGGTGACTGGGCTAATTGGACCGACATTCACCCGAAGAATGAGGAAGGTGGAGTCGCGTTTGAGCGCGGTGATGTTTCAAGAGTCAAGGAAGATCAGGAGCATGTCCGTCCGTTCGTGGTCCAAGCTGTCTTGCTCACCCTTTCTCAGTTAGTGCTATCGCTCAGTAGCGGCTTTTATATTGATGGGGTTATCCAGCTTGTTCGGATCGTGGCGACGCTGCTAATCGGTGGTCTCATGTTGCCGCACCTGCTGCCGGTGGCCCGAATTGTTGAGCGTGTCGCAGTTCGGTACGCAACGGGGGGAGGAGAGTCTATGAACTCCCTCGGTCGTGTTGAACCTGGCGGCACGGTACTGCAAGCAGGCTCGGTCAGTGGAGGAGTGGTTGTTCATCCTGGCCGGACGGATAGCGAAGAAGCTCGCGAGCACGGTGAAGAAGACAACGGGCAACGGGTTGAAAGGGGTAGCTGAAAGCCCAGGGATGACGCTAGTCGCGTAAGGCTAAAAGGAGGCTGGGGTCTCTGACCCTGCAGCAGGTGGAACGAGCGCTAAAAAATATCAGGAGGGGATCTTGGGGTGAGTGCAGATCATTTTAAATACGGCTCCGGGTGAACTGAAAAAATCCCGGGAGCGCATGGGGTATAGCTAGGGCCGATCTTGGTTAATCGGCCCTAGCTGCATTCTTGCTACCGGCTGAAATTAAGTCTTCGATCGTTGGAAGACTTGATCCATCGCTTCGGCGCCTTCGACGATCACGGGCTTGATTTGCTTGCGGTAAACCAGCTCCGTCACGCGGGTGCCGCTGTGGCCAACCAGGCGGGCGATCTCTTCTAGAGAGACACCCGATGCGGACATGATGGATACGAAGCTGTGCCGCATCTCGCGGGGTGTCCACTGATGTGGTTCGAGGTCGGCGGCTTTGACGACTCGCCGGAAGGCACGCCGAACGTTGTGGGCATCAAGCTCCGTGCCGTTGGTTGATGGGAATACCAGTCCTGTCGGGTCCCACTGCTGACCTTGACGTTGTGCCAGGTCGCGTTGACGAAGTCGGTGGAGTCGGAGGGCCACGACGCACCGGGCGGGGAGCGCCAAGGTGCGGCGTGACTTCCTTGTCTTCGTGTCACCGCCCTCGCGGACTGAGTGCCAAACCTCGATCGAGCGTGGGACCGGCGGATCTGCGCTTGGGTCGCCGTCGAGGTCGACATGATCCCAAGTCAGCGGGCGAAGCTCCTCCTGCCGAGCCCCGATCAGCAGCGAGAGCACGATGTAGGCGTGCATGTTCGAGTTCTCTGAGGCTTTCAACACCGCTTCGGCCTGGTCGAGTGTGAGGGACTTCGATGGCCGGCCTTGCAGCCCCGCTGGGATCTCGCACAGCTCGACCACGTTGCGCATGACCTTGTCGCGAGCCTGGGCGTACCGGACGGCGCGGCTCAAGAGAGAGTGCAAGAGCCGCAGCGTCCGGGTGCTCAGCTGGTTTGCTCGGTCTGCCAGCCATCGCTCCACATCCTCTGTGGACAGATCAACCAGCTTCCTCTTGCCCAGGTACGGGATCACGTGCATCTCGACGTTGTTCCGGTAGTTCTCGACTGTGGACTTGGACCGGCCACTCAGCCCGTAGGCCAGCCAACCTCGAACAGCTTCCTCGACGGTGTAGGTACTCGGTGCAGGCTGGTTCTTCTCACGGTT
The DNA here is from genome assembly GCF_004348435.1 of Saccharopolyspora terrae. Classification (NCBI taxonomy): domain Bacteria; kingdom Bacillati; phylum Actinomycetota; class Actinomycetes; order Pseudonocardiales; family Pseudonocardiaceae; genus Saccharopolyspora; species Saccharopolyspora terrae. Next base: position 106,378 of record NZ_SMKS01000006.1, read on the forward strand.
GTCGACGAGCTCACGAAGCTTGTCTTTCGCCTCGGTCTTCGTGACTCCACTTGCGCTGCGCGTTTTGCGTTTGCCCGCAGCATCGAAACCGACCGTCACCCAGGCGATCCAACGACGTCGGCCCTCGTGCCAGTGCAGACCGCCTTCGCCTCGGCTACGCCGCTTCGCCATTGCCGTCCTCCTTGGCTTCCTTTTCGAGCAGTTCCACGTAGTCGGTGAGGGCAGTTGCCGGGATGAGGCGCGTAGCGCCCTGAGTGACGGAGCGGAGCCGACCGCAGCGAAGCTGTTCGTAGATGGTCGATCGGCTCAGCGCGAGAAGAACCATCGCTTCGCGGACTGGGTACAGCAGACGCTGTGGGACGCCCTCAGCCGAGAAGTGCGCGGTGGTCATGCGATCCCCCTGGAGTTGATGGTGCGTGGGGTAGCCGTCCCAGCCGTCCCATCCGTCCCAATGCAGGTCAGGCTGGGACGGCTTGGGTTGCTGGGACGGCTTGTGCCGTCCCAGGGGACTGGGCCGGTGATCTGGGTGGGACGGCTTGAGCCGTCCCGGGCGGTGGTGCCGTCCCGCGCTGACCTGGGCTGGGACGCTTGGGACGGCTGGGACGGCTCCTCCGCCCGGGACTCCGGCGGGCAGTACCGAGCCCAGGCGTCGGCGAAGTCGGCGCGGCGGTAGCCCTTGGCTTGGGAGCCGTCGGGGAACCGCACGTTCGCTGATCGGATCTCGAACTCGACGAGCAGCTTGGACAGCTTCGCCGGGCTCAACCCGCCAGGTCCGTAGTCGCGCCACGGGGCTTCGAGGTCGGAGTTGAGCTGCCGGAGCAGGTCGGCGGTGGAGATGACCTGTGCGTCGTTGAACGCGGTGCGGCAGTCGACCAGCAGCCGAGTGCGGATGGTGCCCTCGTCGTTGTCGGTCGCCTCGGCCAGAAGGGCAACCGCGGCTTGGCGTGCGCGGTCCGGCCAGCTGCCGCCGGCGTGGTCTGCCACCGCGATCAGCGGCTCCCACGTGTCCGCGGCTCGGTCTTCCAGCGGCATCTCCGGTTCGGCGCGTTCGAGAACGTTGAGGTCGCCTCGAAGCCAGGCGGTCATCTGGTCGCCCAAGTGCGTCAGGGCCGGGCGGTCGCGACGGTGGCGGTAGGGCGAGACCGATTCGCCCGGAGCACGTCGCCGCATCCGGACGATCACGGCTCGGTCTTCGATGGTGTCGGGCATGGCGCCGATGCCGGCCAACGCAGCCATGGCGAACGTGGGGATCGACTCGACTTTGCGGGTGTTGGCGTCGAATCGGATCGCCGGGCGGTTGCGTTGGTGGCCGGCGTTGAGCAGGCCGCGCAGGTCCTCGTTGCTCGCGGCCTCGGCACCGAAAATCGTGTCGGCTTCGTCGACGAGCATCGTGGGCGGGTCGTCGGTGATGGAGCGGTAGATCGCTGAGGGCGAGGCGTTGACGGTGATCAACGGCTCGTAGCAGACCGCCTCGACCACATCGAGCAGTCGCGATTTCCCGCAGCGCTTCTCCGGTGCGCGGATGACCAGGCGCGGGGCGTGAGCCCATGCCGGCTGGGCGTGGGTCGCGGCGGTCCACAGCACTACGGCGTCGACGGCCTGCGGGCTGGGCAGGATGACGTAGCGGGTCAGCGCGGTGTGCAGCTGGTCCAGTAGCCCGGCCCCGTTGGGTTGAGTCGTCATTGAGCTACCTCCTTCCGAGCTCGTGGTCATGCGATGCGGTTTCCGAGGCCGTGCAGGGATTCCGGGTCGTCGTGGGTTCCGCGCTCCCAACCGCGGATGGCGTTGCGTCGGGCGGCGGCGGGTTCGAGGGGCTTGCCCGTGCGTTCACGTCGGCGGAGCGCGGCGGCGGTCAGGGCGTCGATCGCGTCGGTCGCGGTCCAGGGGGCGGTGTCGTGGGTGGCGAGGTTGGCCAGGCGTCGAGCTGCCGCATAGACCAGGCGCCAGCGCTCCCCCGGCTCGGTTTCGACCTTGGACAGCTGGCCTTCCCAGACGCGCTGCCAGTAGCCCGGTGCGTGATCACCCGGGCGGGCTGCCGTGAGGTTGGGAGCTGCTGGGGCTGGTGTGGCCGGGGGCATGACCCTGGATCGCAGCCAGGAGGGCAGCTCGGCGATCTCAGCGGTCGCTGAGATCCGCGTGTAGGACCCGGCGACGTCCTCCGGGGGTGTTGTGGTGCTGGTTCCGGGCGCCAGGACGTAGCCGCCCAGGGCACGAACGTCGATCTGGTGCCCCACACGCCCCGTCGCATCGCTTGGCACTTCCAGCCCGGCCGGTGCGCGGAAGTACAGGTGTCGGCCGCCGGAGGGTGTGGAGACGGTGAGCGTGGTTGGCCAGGGTGCTCCGGCGGTGATGGTCAGGGCGTCGAGGGCTTCCAGCCCGTCGCCGACCGGGCTGGGCACGTCGTGCGCTGCCGGGGCTGGCGGCTTGGGCTTGCGGTCGAGGTCGAGCACGACCATCCCGGACGGCCCCGTAGCGATGCCGACGCCGGCGCCCGGCGTGCGGGCCCACCACCGGCGGATCAACTCCCGAGCGGTGCTGGCGGCGAGCAGGCCGTGGCAGGGCTGCTCGGCGGTCAGGCACCTGCACGCGGCCGGGGCGGCGTGACCGGCCTTGCAGTGCGGGCAGTTGGCGAACGGGCGCTTGCTTCCTGGCCGCAGTGGGAAGACATACATGCCCTGTGCGGCGAGCCAGCTGGCGATGGTGAGGTTCGTGGTCATGGCTGCCCTCCTTTCAGTGGCGGTGGTGGTTGGCGCGGTGGATGCGGCGAGCGGCGTTGATGACCCGGCGGCCATCACGCAGGCGGAGGCCGGTGCCGCTGCAGGGCGGACAGAGGCGGATGGCGCGCAGGAACGGGGAGCGCAATTTGCCGGTGCCTCGGCAGGTGCGGCAGGCCTTGAACGGCCAGAACCAGCACGCCACGACGTAACCGAACGTGACCAACACGAGGGCGAGGAACAGAACGGTGCTAGCGGAGTCGGCGGGGGTCACAGGTGGCCTCCTGGGCTGTTTTTGGGCGCACTGGCCCACGCACCTCTAGGGGCTAGGGCGCTGGTGAAGAACGGAATGCGGGTCTAGCGGGGTCTCTAGACCTAGAGGCGTGGTCGTCTAGGTCTAGAGACCCGGCAAGGGCTAGCCGGACCCCTCGCGGCGATTACGTTCCGCGACTTCTTGGGCGATGTCGGCGTGGGTGATGCCGATGCGGCTGGCGCCCTTGTTGTCGTCGGTGGTGCCCCACACCTGGGCGGTGCGGATGCCGTGCCGCTTCAAAGCCGCGGTGAGGTCCGCCGACTCGCGGTAGGTGCCGTAGACCTCCGGCCGCAGCTCGTAGAGGCGGGCGATGACGCGCTCGTTCCAGACCTTCTTCTCCGTCTCACCGACCACGGCCAGGATGTCTTCGAGCAACGTGTCCTTCTTGGACACCGACTCGTCGACCTCCGGTGCCTCGCCGATGGCGTGGCCGGTCAGCGTTCCGGCCTGCTCGCGCAAGGTGCGGGCGTAGGCAGCGACCTTCTCCGAGGCCGGACCGTCCAAACCTGCCACCGTGCGCACGATCTGCGCGTCCGAGCCTTCACCGACCAGGTAGCCGATGCCCTTATCCGCCCAAGCGAACGTCGTCGCTCGGACGCCCTGCTTGTACTTCGAGGTGCCCAGGACCATGTCGTTTTCGGTCTGCCCTTGGACCTTCAGGCAGAACCGCGTGGACACGTTCGCACTGATCCCGGTGGGCAGGCTCTTCGCGTCTGGGCGCTGGGTGGCCAGCATGATGATGATTCCCAGCGCCGGGCCTCGTTTGACCAGGTCGGTGCAGATGGCTTCGAACTCCTCGCCGTGGTCGGGGTGTTCGAACCACACCTGGCACTCGTCCACCCCGATGACGATCGGGTGCAGACCGAGCGACTTCTTGCCCGCGAGTTCCGGGGTGACCTTGTTCTCCGGCGCGAGCCCCTGCTTGGCCAGGTCCCGGATCAGCTTCGCCCGGCGGCGGAGCTCGTCGCGGAGTTTCCGCAGGTCACTAATAGCCTTCTCGATCTCCTCGTCGTCGTCTCCGACGCCGTGGGCGTGGGTGACCTTTTCCAGTGGGTCGAGGTCGCCGGTGCCCTTGAGGTCGTAGGTGTGCAGCTCGGCTCGGGGATCGAGTGCGGCGATGAGCAGGAGCTCGCGCAGTGCGAAGGTCTTGCCCATGCGCGGGATCGCCCCGATCGCCACCGAGGTGAACATCAGGCGCAGGTCCACCCAGCGTCCGCGCTGATCGGTGCCGAACGGCTGGGGCTGGAACAGGTCCACGCGCACGCCCTTGCGCAGCGCCCAAGCGGGCTGCTTGGCCTTGCGCATGTCCTGATCCCCCACCCACAGGATCAACCGGCCCGCGTGCTCGCCGTTGTCGGCCTCGGGCCACACGCACCCGAGCGGCCGGCGGAGACCGGAGGCGAGCTTTTCGCGGCGGTCCATGATGTCGCCCGGCGTCACACCGTGCGGCAGGTCCACATCCGCCCGCCACCCCTTGCCATCACGCGAAATCGGCTTCGGAAAGCCGATGCCTTCGCCGCCCTTGCCCATCGCCTGGTTGATGCCGGAGATGCCCAGGGCGGCCAGGGCGATTTCGACGGCGTTGCTGGTCAGCTTCGGCACCTTCGTCGCCTCCACCGCCCGCGAGGCGATCGGCTGATCCGCCGGAGCTCCCAACCACCCCACAGTGCCGAGGGCACCGGCCACGATCGCGTACTGCACGATCTCCGGCAGGAACTCGCGGCCCAGGAAGAACGCCGCCAGGGCCGCCGCACCCAGACCCACCGTGGTGTAGACCCGGCCCCGGACTCGGCTATCACGTTGTCCGGACAGGCGGAGGTATTCGGCGGCGTCGGCGCGGTCAGCGGCAGCGTGCCGAACCGGCCGGCCTTCGGCGTCGGTCACCCACCGCAGGAAACCGCGCAGCAGCCGCAGGGTCCCTTGTGGAACGCGGATCAGGATGCGGGCGAGGTAGACCGGGCACCGCACCGCGTGGAACGCCAGCGTGTGTCCCGCGTAGCTGACCGCCCACTTCGCGGTCTCCCGGAACTCCTCGACGCTGCTCGCCCAGCCGGGCAGGACGGGTTCGCGCTTCTCACGGCGGATCAGGCTCGAACCCGCCTCGGTCTGGGCCTGGTCGACCTGTGCGGCCTGGTCCCGGTCGTCGTCGACCAGCTCGCCGTCGATCACCTGCGTCTCAGCACCGGCCTCGGCCTCGGCCTTGGCCTGGGTCTGGTCGTGGTTGAGGCGTTCGGAGGGGAAGCGCAGTACCCGCGCCTGTTCCTCTGCCTGGTGCTCGTTGCCCGTGGGCTTGTGGGTCTGGGGCTGTTCGGTCATTGCTGCACCTCCCGGTGGGTGTCTTTGATCAGGTGCGCCAGGCCCGCGCCCATGCCGAGCACGGCAACGGGCAGGCAGGCCACGGCGGCGGTGATGAGCCAGGGCGCGGAGGTCATGCCGGCGGCCTTCATCAGGTGGAACGCGATCTGACCCAACGCCCCCAGCCCGAGCGAGCCCAGGGCGGAGTACTTCGCGAACCGCCGAGCACGGGCCGGAACCTGACCCGACAGCCACACCCGCAGGGCGTAGGCCGCGTAGGTCTCGACCCCGATCGGGAGCGTGATCGCGGTGTTGATCGCGAACCCATCCGCGATCCCGGGCAGCGGGTGCACGATCCCGAACCCTGTGAGCTGACCGAGTCCGACCCACCCGGACCAGATCGCAACGAACGCCGGTAGAGCCAGCAGCATCACCGGCCACACGGCGACTGGCTTCGAGGCGGTCGTCTCGGCCGGTCGGGTGGGCGTGGCCGGGTCTGCGTCGACCGTGATCGGCTCCGACACCGCCTCCCGCACCGGCTCCGACTCCTCGGCCGAAACCGGGGCAGACTCGGTCTCCTGCTCCGCCTCGGCGGAGTCGTGCGTGGACTCCGTGAGCTCGGGATCAGGTTCGGTGGGTTCGTCGTCGTGGGCCTCGGTGGATTCGGCCGGGGCCGGGGCAGGATCGGTGACCACGTGCAGACCCACCGGGTTGGAAGCCTTCACCGGCCCCTCGGCGGCCAGACGCTCCAGAACCTCACGGGCCTTCGGCGCCCCAATCCGCAGCTCAGCCATCAACTGGTTCCGACTCGGAACCCGTCCCAGCTGCGTGACGAGCTGGCGGGCCTGCGGCAGCAACTCGGCGACCGGCACCGGATACGAGCTCTTCGCGGTGGTCATCGAACCACCCCTACGGGAAGCCGCGGAGCAGGCACCCGAGCGCCCACCGCATCGACAGCGGTCATGACCAGCCGCAGCACCACACCCAGACCGAACAGGCCAAGGCCGACAGTGCGGGCAATCCCGGAGGCCACCGCCAGAGCCAGCAGCACGACCAACGGAAAGACAGTCACGACGGTGACCCGCAGCAGCCCGGCCACCAACAGGAGCGCCAGCGGTAGTGCGAGGGTCACGGCCAGGTGCAGAACCAGGCTCAACAGCCCGATGATCAGGGACTTCATCGCACACCCCCACAGGGGCTAGTGGCGATCCGTAGCATCAGAGGTCTCCTAGCGGTTTGGTGATCGGTGGGAGACCCGGCCCAGCAGTTGGTTTGGCGACTGGCCTGCTGGGTCGGGGTCATCAAAAAGGCCAGGTGGTTTCGCCGCCGTCGAGACGATCGGCGGCCTTGAACAGGGCCTCGGCCATCCAGACATCGTTGGCGTTATCCGCCCAATAGGCCTCGTCCCGCGCCGCTTGCGGCCCGTAGCGCTTGACGTACTCCCTGGCCTTCCGGTCGCAGCGCAGCTCGTGCTCTGCCCGCTCCGGTGCGCTCGCCTCGGCCTCCTCGGCGGCCGGTTCGGCGGGCTCGACCTTCAGGGGCTTGCCGGTGATCTGAGACCGCCACGGCCCCTTCTTGCCCTGAAGCCCCCGGCGCTCCATCTCCAGATAGGCGGCCGTGGGGACTTCGTCGACGTGCGGCGGAGGCGCGTCGATCTCGAAGCGATAGGCCCCGCACTCGCAGGTCCACCGCACCGAGACCTCGCTGACCTGCTCACCGCGACTCGGCTTGTGCTCGCCGCAGGTCAGCTCACGGCGGCGCCGAGCACCCCGGGAACCATCAGCAGTCGAGAACCGCGGAACACGCCGCCCCGACAACAGCCAATTCACCAGCCCGTTCACGCCGCCTCCCCGGAGTCCGCCTCGGTCGTGATCAGCCGCAGCACCGCGCCGGCCTCGCGACGCTCGTACCGCCGCAGCCGCGTCCGCTCCCCCGCGCCCAACTCCGACCAGACGAAGGGCGCCACCGGCAGATCACCCAGCTCCTCAGCGACGACCTGCGACCAGTAGTCCTGCACCGCTCCCTGCTCGAACTCGCTGAGCTCGGCCTCGCAGTAGGCCAGCTCGGCACCGAACGAGGTGTAGGCCTCGATGTCGTGGTGTCCGTCCAGGTCAGAGGTGAACGGGTCGTGGTTGTGAGAGTCCATCTCTCGGGCTCCTTCCTTGAGCGATGCGAGAACATTAGCGCGACAATTAGCGCTACGGAAGCGGCGGGGGGTGGTTGGGGATAACTCCGGCGTGGGATTTCGCGAGGAAGATGGAACTTCAGCGCTAGGATTTGCGCTGATAGGAGTGGGTCAACGGGAGGTGTCGTGAGCAAGGACTGGGACGCAGTAGCGACCGCAATCAACACCCGATTGGCGGAGCTCGACCTGACGCAGCGAGAGCTCTCCGAGCGGTCCGGGGTGAGCACCGCGACCCTGCGCCAGCTCCAGAACAACTACGAGCCGCGCCGCCGCAGCCCGCGCCTGCTGGCCGCCATCTCCGAAGCCCTCCGCTGGCCGTCGGGCCACCTGGCTCAGGTCCTCGAAGGTGACGCCCCGGAAGACGAGCCGGACCTTCAGGAGGACGTGGCCCGACTTCGCGAAGAAGTGGCTGAGCTGCGGGAACGCCTCGTCGCGCTGGAGGAGAAGCAGGCCTGACATCGGTCAGCCGCCGATCGCCTGAAGGAAGGTCGCCAGGGCGTCGCCGGCGCCGGTGAATTTCGCCCACAGGTCGCCGATCACCTGAGCCGACTCGACCGGCTGCTTGATGATCATCGAGCAGATCGCGAACAGAACCAGGAAGCCGATCAGCTTCGGCATCACGCCGCCGCCGGCCTTCGGCATCATCGGGAACGCGTTCTTCGCCATTAGTTGCCTCCTCGGTCAGCCCCGCCGCCGATTTGGTGGTCGGGGTTTTTCCGTCTCTGGCAACAAGTTCACCGCGAAACCGCGGACGTTCCCACGGGTCTTTCCGGGGCGGTTGCAGACGTCTTCGCAGCTCTATACCGTCTGCTCGACGTCCTGAAAGGTCCTCAAAACGTCCCGGGGGTGCGGATGGCGAACGAGCGTCTGCGTGCAGCGGTACGCGCGGCCGGCCTCACGATTGAAGAGGTCGCCGCCAAGGTGGGAGTCGACGAGAAGACTGCCGGCCGCTGGATCACGATGGAGCGGAAGCCGCACCGGCAAACTCGGAGGAAGGTCGCTGAGCTGCTCGGCGCGTCCGAGGTTCAGCTGTGGCCATCCCTAGCAGAGGACTTGTACACCGCCCCGAACCAGGACGTCGAGCTGGTGCACCTGTACCCGTCTCGCTCGGCCGTGCCGTTCGAGCTGTGGAACGAGCTGATCCACGGCGTCCAGGAGCGCATGGAGGTGCTGGTCTTCTCCGGACAGTTCCTCGTGGAGCAGCACAACATCCTGCCGGTGATCAGGCGGAAAGCCGAAGACGGTGCGCTCTTTCGCTTCGCAGTGGGGGATGAGACCTCTCCCGCTGTCATCCAGCGCGCGGAGGAGGAAGGCACGACCGGCGGGCTGGAAGGCCGTATTCAGATGATGCGCCGCTACCTGAGCAAGGTCGCGGAGTTGGAGAACGTCGAGGTCCGCACTCACGGGACGATCCTCTACAACTCCATCTATCGCTTCGATGACCAGATGCTCGTCAACGGGCATGCCTTCGGCTCCCTCGCGGGCGAGAATCCCGTGCTGCATCTGCGCCAGGTCGAGGACGGGCCGATGTGGGAGCACTACCTGCGGTCCTTCGAGCGCGTGTGGCAGGAAGCCACGCCGGAAACCGTTTGAGGAGCACAACAGTGGCTCGCGTGGACTACTTCAACGACCCCAACGCGCCAGCGGCCAACTCGGTCGTGCCGTCGGTGACCGCCGCAATCCGCAACGACGCTGGCGAGATCCTGCTGATCCACAAGATTGACAATGATCTGTGGGCGCTGCCAGGCGGTGGCCACGACGCCGGCGAATCCCTTACCGACACCGTGATTCGTGAGGTCAAGGAAGAGACTGGCCTGGACGTCGAGGTCGTGCGCCTGGTCGGCACCTACACCAACCCCCACCACGTCATGGCCTACGACGATGGGGAAGTGCGGCAGCAGTTCTCGCTCTGTTTCGAGGCCAAGTGGGTTGGCGGCCGGCCGCGCGAAGACGGTAGCGAAACGAAAGAGGTCCGCTGGGTCGCCCCAGCGGACCTCTTTCGACTCAACATCCACACCTCGATGCGCCTGCGCATCGATCACGCGTTGGACGAGACGCGCACGCAGCCCTACCTGGGCTGAGCCGTCAAGCGCTGTTCGGTGCGCTGGACAGCTTCAGCCAGCACCGGGCGCGCCTTTACCCACGTGCGGTGAACCGGGTCCTCGGGCGCGTAGCGGCTGAAGATCTCTTCGATCCGCTCGTTGTAGGTCAGGCGTTGTCCTGCCGGCCCGGTGGTGAGGTCAGCCGTGACCAGGGCGTCCAACAGGGCTGAGTCCTCGAACGGGAACTCGGCCAGCTCGTCGGACATGCCACGCTCGGCCGCCTCGAACCGCGCCCCGGAGTGGTGCGCAACGAGGTTCACGATCACCTCGGACCACCCCTGTTCCCGGAGGTACCGGGCACCGTCGAGCGGGTGGAACTTGGTGTGGCCGATCTTGGGGGCATATCCGATGTCGTGCAGCCAAGCCGCGGCGACCAAGGTTTCTCGGTCCTGCGGTGGCACGGCGTCGCTGAGCTCGGACGCGCGTGCTGCGACTGCCTGAACATGCTCCCAACGGCGCCCCAGCGGGGCCACGAAGCGTTCGGCAGTCTCGGCGGCTTGCTGGACCAGCTCCATGTGCGCTCACGCTACCTTTCACGGTCTCGATCGGTCATCGGCGAGTTGGGTTGTGCATCGGATCCCGGCGATTACGGAGCGCTGTGCCAGGCTCTCGCGGATTTTTCGGGGAGGCGGCCTTGTCTTTGCCTCGCTGGTCAGTGGTGGTGTTGGCCATTTCATGGCGCGCTGAGAGCGCCATACCCGGCTTGTTCGGGCACGGCCGGAGGGTTGGAAGGGGCGTGGAACGCCGAGGGGCGCGGAGCTCGGGGCCATCCGCGCCCCTCGGCTGCTAGGGGATCTCGGATGTAAGGCGTTCGGCGATGCAGCTTCGGCAGGCGCGAGCGGAGATCGGGTGGTTGCTCTCGCCGGCGTTGAGGCCGCAGAGGGTCTGGCCGCGCTCGTCTTGCTGGCGTTCGTGCACGACGCCGAGGTGATCGGTCCATACCTGGGCGTAGCGCTGCTCGGACTTCGTCGGGGCGCTCATGACTCGGCCTGCTTCCGGCAGATGAGGTTGCAGGCGTGGATGCGTGCGTACTCGCGCAGGCTCACCGCGACGCAGTCGTCGCAGGCATGGGTGGGTTGGGTGCCGTAGTTGCCGACGGGTTGGCCGCAGAAGGTGTTTCCGGTGCCGGCGTTGCGGATATGGACGCAGCCGTCAGGGCTGGTCCACAGGCCCGCGTCGAGCGGTGGCGTTGGTCGTGCCGCATCCATGCACCCAACGCTGCCGAACCAGCACCGGTCGTGATCGGAAATGCGGGGCTATGCGCATCAACGGCGGGCTGATGCGCATAGCCATGCGCTGGTTAGCGGCTGGTCATGGTCCGGTAGGAGTCCTGGAGCTCGCCTGCGGTTGGGAGCTTTCCTGCGGTGACGTGGTTGACAACTTCGCGCACACGCCACCAGTTGGACGGGGCAACCTGCCCGGATTCGATGGCGGTCTGGGCGGCGTCGGCGGCTTCGTCGAGGCGGCCGTTGCGGGCTGCGCACAGGGCCAGGTCGACGTGGGCGGTGGCGTAGCGGCGAGGCCAGGGCTGGAAGTCGTCGGTGGGCCGGAATCGGTCGATGACCTGGCGAGCGTGCTGTTCGCCCTCGGGGTCGCCGAGCCAGGCCAGGGTGGTGGCGGTGTAGGCCGCGGCTTTGCCCGGGTCGTAGCGGTAGTGGTGCTCGGCCGGCACCGGCTTCGGCAGATGAGCCGACAGCGAGTGCACGCGCTCAACGGTGCGGTAGGTGGCGTCAGCTTCACCGAGCCGTGCCCACGCCCGGCCTTCCTGCGCGGTCGCCTGGATCTCCGCCGAGCTCCCAGACGGGGCGATCGACTGCGCGTGCTGGGATAGCTCGGCGGCGCGCCGGTAGTCGCCGCCGGTCAGCGTGCGCCAGGCCTCAGTTTCGTAGCACCAGGCACGGATCTCGTCCTGCTCGGCATGGGTGGCCAGCCCGGCGGCGGTGCGCAGCCGGGCGGTGGCCGGCGCGTGCTGATTCAGATCGATGTGCACCGTGGCAGCCAGCAGCGAGAACCAGCCGCCCAGCACCAGCAGGTGACGGTGGGCAGCGAGGGTCTTGCGGGGCGCGTCGATGAGCTGGGAGATGTAGCCCAGGTGCTCCCGCAACCGGGGTAGGAGATCGTGCGGGCTGCTGGCGGGGTAGGCGGTGGCAAGGTCATCGAAGGCCATTTCCAACTGGGCCAGCGTCTCGGCACTGATGTCGGACGCCGCGACCCTGCGGGCCAGCTCCATCGCATCCGTCTCATCACTCGGATGCACCGCACCAGCGGCCGGGATACCCCTCGTCTCGGGGTGTGGGGGAATAGCGTTGGCCCGGGCGCGGAGCTCGCCGCCGGCGCACAGTAGTGCGTCTAAGGCGTCCACGGTCGCGGGCTCGGGGCGTTGCCGGTCGTTCTCGTACCGGGAGAGATTGCCCTGGTCAAGGTGAAGTTCCTGGGCAAGTTGGGCTTGAGACAGGCCGGCCGCACGACGATGCCGCCGCAAAGCCTGCCCGAACGACTCCTCGGACATGGTCCTCTACCTTCCCGCCGGAAACCCCCACCGGCGCCCCCAGAGCGTCCCCTGGGGGCCAACACCTCCGGCGGGAGGCAAGATCCAGCATGCCAGCGCCAACACACCCCGATCGAGCACAACGCAAAACTGGCGATCTTTCGAACGCGGGTTCTAGTATGTCTTCAAGTCGGTCCGCGGAGATGGGGAAGCTCTCCCGGTCCGATGCGGGCCGACCGACTGCACCCATTTCGGTCGGCCCGCCCCCACGGGCGCACCAGGTCGGGTGTCGGACAGAAAAGGACTAGTTGTCTTCCTTGGGCCCGTCGGTGCTCGTAATGTAGCCCCAGGTTCCTTCCCTGCCTTCTAACAGGCCATCGTCGGATGTTTTCGGTGGTGTTGGTTGCCAGCCAGGAGGTAGCCAGACTCTCTGGTCAGTCTTGATATCCAAACGGATTCGTGCGTCTTTAAAGTCAGGTGGCTGGCGGAAGTGCGCCGCTCCAAACTTGGCGCCACGTTCAAATTGTGCACCAGCAAATTCTGCCTCTCCGCGAAACCGGCAAGTCCTGAAATCTGGTCTTGCGCGGAAGTGTGCCTCTTCGAAAAGTGCGGCCCTGTGGAAAACGGCATGATGGCAAGACATGCTGCGGACCTTAGATTCGCTGAAATGGGCTACCCCGTGGAAGTGGGCTCCGTCGAAGATGGCGAATGAGAATTCGGCATCAGCGAAACCTGCGTCGCCCTCGAAGTGTGCCCTGTTGAAGTTGGGTAAACGCTCGAATTTTGCTGAATTGAAATCAGCTTCACAGTGAAAGTGCGCATTTCTAAAACTGGCTCGGCCTTCAAATTTCACTCTATCTAGCAGGGCGAAGTCGTAGAACTCGGCCTCGGTGAAGAGTGCACTATTAACGCGGGAGTCCTGCATGTCCAGGCCGTGTAGTACTGCTCTGGAGAGATCTATATCCATGCCCTCCCAGAACATTTCTTTGGGGGTCCTTGGGTCTTTATCACGCAAGTGGCTTGTGAGGATGTCTTGTGCAGTCAGCCGTACCTCGAGTTCTTGGTGAAGCCTGTCGTCTCCGTCGAGGGACAATCCGGCTGCGGCTGCCAATGACGGAGCAAGGTCGATCAGTATTGGCTTGTTGTCCGGTTCGGATATGTATGCCGCGGAGCCTTCTTTGGGTGTTGCACTGAAGGCGGATTCAGTAGAGCCGTATGGATGCTGAAAGGGCATTCGCAAATATGCACAGAGTAGGTTTACAACTGTTTGTCTGTACTCGATATTTGCTTGCCCGAATCGTTCCAGGGCATACAGGCCCGCCATGCGCACGGGAGCTTTGTCGGACCCCAGTTGTTCGGCCGCAGCTGTGTAGAGCTCCGTGGCGCGACGCTCATCGGCATCGTGCTTGCTGTTTGCAGCTGTGCTCTCCTTGTGTGCGAGATCGTGCTCGGCTTGTTCGAGACTCAGTTCGGTTGAGCGTTGCCGACGTGCTGCTAGCAACAGAGCGGCTGCTCCGCCGGTGCCAACGACGATACTTCCTGCGAGCTTGACAATTTCTAGCTGAACTCTGTCAGCTGGAGTTCCAGATCCGTACAGAGCGAAGAGAATCGACATAGTTACTGCCGCGACGCCGAGTACCACACCAGCGCCGACCCAGATTGCCCACGCTGGCATCACGCTCGGTAGAGGCCTGGCGCTGCGTGCCTCGCCATCTCGCTTCGGATCGATCATGGTCGTGATCTTGCCAGCAGCAGCGGCTGTCTTGTCTCAGTTGTATTCGTTTGGCTCTGGTGGGAGGAACGCGGAGGGGGCGGGGCTAGCCGTCTTGGGCAACGACCTATGCCAGCGTCTGGGCGTGCCTGGTGCCTGTCTAACTGCCTGTCAATCGGTGGCGACGGCTGTGGACGGATGTGGACGGGGGAGGACCGCCGGTGCAGGTCAGAGCGGCAGGCTATGCATGTAGCACACCTGTGTGATGTGCCTGGCAGTCAAGGGGTCAGGGGTTCGAATCCCCTCAGCTCCACCCCAGTGACTAGGGCCGATGCTTCCGAGCATCGGCCCTAGTTCGTTGTTGCCTGTCTAACGATCGGCCCCAGACTCGTGGACGCCACGCGTCGCCCACGAGGCTCGGGTCTCTCGTTGCGGGGTAACGGTTACAGGTCGGCCGTGGGGCGCTTCGACTGGTCTTGAACATCGAGTGATCCTTCGGAACTTGACGATCGGGTTCCGACCACGAGCGATGCTGTTACGAGTGCCTCGCGAAACTTCTTCGGAAGAAGCACGCTTTGGCGCACTTTTCCGTGACGATCCTCGGCGGTTAATTGTATCGCCTCGCGGCGATCTGCCACCATTCCTGACTTCAAATGAGCCATGTTTCTCCGCCTCTGCAATAAAGGGCGACAAAAACATGAACTCGTCTTCTTTGGGTGTGCGTTTGGTCTGATCCGAAGCGCGTCAACGCAATCCAGTAGATGCCCCTGCGTGGTGGCGATTCCTTCTGGGGGCTTCTTAGTGCCGTATCACTTCGCTCGAGGCCGTTTCAGAATGATGCTCGCCGCCAGCAAACGAACCACCGCCTCGACGACACTGGGCGGTCCGCTTCGGCGGGAGTGAAACCATACGTGGAAGGCCGGCATCACGAGTTGAAACTCGGGTGGCGCCGCCTGTCGTTCGAATGTTCTTCGCATCCCGGTTCACGTTGTCCACCAACGGCATGCCCTGGCACGACCAGGAATCCGGGAAAAACGGAACTGCGCTCCGCCGAATTGCGACTCCGGCAACGGGGTGATCCGAACCACCCGGAAGAGTTGTTCCGAAATAGCGCTCTTGTTCAGCGGGTCAGAGCGGGACATCATTCGTCGCACCGGACCCGCAATCGGGAATCCGGTCCCGGGGGAAAACTCGACGCACCCGGGAAGAAATGAGAGAAGGGAATGCTATGAAACGAACCTACGAACCGCCCGCGCTGATCCCGCTCGGCTCCTTCCGGAAGAAGACCGGCCTGCTGCTGAAGCGCGGCAACGACCGGCTCATCCTCAGCAAGAACTGACGTGGCGAAACGGCACTGATGTCAGCCACTGATCACAAGACGAGCCACGGCGTGGCGCACTTCGCGGTCTTCCCCGACTGCGTGGGCGCACCAGCCGTGGTTCGTCGCATCGGATCCGCAGACGCCCACATCGTCCCGCACGCCTCCGGCCGACCGTGGCTCGTCGGTCACTGGGGTGACATCGTCCACGCCGAGGCCGGCAGGGCGCGCATCGCGATCATCGGCTGCTGCCCCGTCGAACAGCGAGAGCTCGCCCGGCACGCCGCACAGTTGCGCGACGTGGCCCAGCTCGACCACCTGGCGCGCACGCTCCCGGGCAGCTTCCACCTCGTCGCGGAACTCGACGGGTGCCTGCGCGTGCAGGGATCGGCAGCGGGACTGCGCTTGGTGTTCCACGCGGAGGTGGACGGGGTGGTCGTGGCAGCCGACCGCGCAGACGTGCTCGCAGCTGCCATCGGAGCCGAACCGGATCGCAGCCGGGTGGCGGCCCGGTTGCTGTGGCCGTTGCCGCATCCGCTGCCCGAGCAGTCGATGTGGCGACAGGTCGCCGCAGTGCCTCCGGGGTCGGCGCTGATCGTGCGCGGTGCCGCGCAAGCCCGGCACTCGCGGTGGTGGAACCCTCCCCAGGCCGTGCGTTCCATCGCCGAGGCCGCTCCCGACATGCGCGAGGCGCTGACCACCGCGGTCGACGTCCGGACCCGCGGCAGGACAGTGAGCTGCGATCTCTCCGGCGGCCTGGATTCGACCTCGGTGGCCTTCCTCGCCGCCCGCTCAGCGGCGAAGCTGCTGGCCAGCACCTGGCCCGGCCGCGACCGGGGGGATACCGACCTGTGGTGGGCGTTGCGCGCCGCCCAGCACCTGCCCGAAGTCGAGCACATCGTCTGGCCCGCCGAGCAGTCACCGCTGGTGTACGCCGACCTGCTGGGCATCGACGACCTGGTCGACGAGCCCACCATCGGCGTGATGGACCGGGCGCGGATGCTCGCCCACCTGCCGGAGCTGCGGGACCGGGGCAGCGAGCTGCACCTCACCGGGATCGGCGGCGACAACGTCGCCTGGTGCTCGGAGGCGTACTACCACCGACTGTTGCGCCGCCGGCCGCTGTTCGCGCTGCGCCAACTGCGCGGTTTCCGCGCGCTGTGGCAGTGGCCGCTGGCGGCATCGGCGCGCACGCTCGCCGATGCCCGCTCGTATCGCCGATGGCTCGCCGACGCCACCGATGACCTCACCGGCCCTCCACCGCCACCGGTCGAAGGCTCCCTCGGTTGGGGCGCTGCCCCGCGGGTTTTCGCGTGGATGACCGCCGATGCTGTTGACCTCGCCGGTCGGGTGCTGCGGGAGTCGGCGGCGACGGCGCGGCCGCTCGCCCCGGACCGCGGCATGCACGGCGATCTCGAGCAGATCCGCGCGTGCACCCGGTTGCTCCGCCAGTGGGACGAGATGGCCGCGCGTGCCGGCCTGCCCATGGCTTCACCGTTCCTGGACGACCGGGTCGTGGAGGCGTTCCTGACGGTGCGCCCGGAGGAACGCGTCACGCCGTGGCACTACAAGCCGGCGCTGGCCGCGGCGATGCGCGGCATCGTCCCCGACCACTGCCTGCACCGCGCGAACAAGGCCCAGGCCGCGCTGGACGCCAGCGCGGGACTGCGCGAGCACTGCGGCGACCTCGTCGCGCTGTGGGAGAACTCGCGGCTGGCCGAACTCGGCCTGGTCGACGCGAAGCAGCTGCGCGACCTGGCCCTGCGCCCAGACACACCCGCCCTGCGCGAGGCGATCCTGTACTCCACGATCGCCTGCGAAGTCTGGCTGCGCGCTCTCGAACCCGCACCAAACCTGAAGGGACGAAGAGAATGCAGTTGAGCACGCACGTCTCCACCACCGAAACCGAGTACGGCACCGTGCTGCTCGACGAGCGCAGCGGCCAGTACTGGCAGCTCAACCCCACCGGTGCGCTGGTCGCCCGCACCTTGCTGTCCGGTGGTGGCGAAGAGGACGCGATCACGGCGCTGGCCGCGGAGTTCGACGTGGACCGCGACCAAGCCGCTCGGGACGTTGCTGCGCTGCTGTCCGAGCTGCACGACTGCGGGTTGGTGCGGCCGTGACCACGCCGAGCGCGATCAACCGACCCACCGGCGTCCCGTTCGGGCGCAGAGCCGCTGCGACGTTCGCGGTCGCCGTCGCGCACCTGCTCGCTCTGCTGCCGCCGCACCGCCTCCGGAAGGTCCTCTCGCTGTTGCGCCGCGGTGCGGCGCCCGCGACGTTCCAGCACGCGGAGGACGCCAGGAACGCGGTGTGCGCGGCCAGTCTCGCGTGCGCGGGGCCACGCGGTTGCCTGCCCCGGTCACTGGCGACGGCGCTGCTGTGCCGGTTGTCCGGCGCGTGGCCGACGTGGTGCGCGGGCGCCCGCACGGCCCCGCCGTTCGGCGCGCACGCCTGGGTCGAGGTGGACGGGCACCTGGTCGGCGAGGAGGTACCGGACGACTACTTCAGCCGACTGGTCGTCATCGCTCCGCGCAGCAGCTCAACGGGCTGACCGTGCGGAAGGCGAGCGCTACCGGGCAGGTGGGACTCGGCGAACTCGTACGGCTGATGAGCGGTCACCACCGCACCATCGCGGTAGCCGTCTCGCTGACCCTCGCGGGTGCCGGGCTCGGCCTCGCGCAGCCGCTGGTGGCCAAGCGGGCGGTGGATGGTGCGCCGGGCAGCACCGGGGTGTGGCTGCTGCTCGGCGTTCTGGTGCTGCTGTTCCTGGCCGAAGCCGTGGTCAACGCCTGCGGCCGGTACCTGCTGGAGCGGATGGGCGAGCGGGTCGTCCTCGGTCTGCGGCGCACCATGGTCGACCGGCTGCTGCGGCTGCGGGTGGGCGTCTACGACGACCACCGCGTCGGAGACCTGGTCTCCAGGGTCACCACTGACACCACCTTGGTCCGCGACGTGATGTCCCAGGGCGTGGTGGACCTGCTGACCGGCGCGTTGACGGCGGTCGGCGCGCTGGCGTTGATGTTGTGGCTCGACCCGGTCCTGGTGCTGCTGGTCGCGCTGACCGTCGCGGTGGCCGCTGCGGTCGTCGCAACGCTCCTGCGCGGCATCCGCGCGGCCAGCGAGAACGCGCAGTCCGCCGTCGGCGCGCTCGCCGCGGACCTGGAGCGCGCGCTGGGCGCGATCCGCCTGGTGCGGGCCAACCGTGCCGAGCAGCGGGAGGCCCAACGCGTCGGCACGCAGGTCGACGCCGCCTGCGCGGCGGGGGTGCGCACCGCGAAGCTGGCTTCGGTGATGGCGCCCGCGGTGGAGTTGGCGGTGCAGGGTTCCTTCCTGCTGGTGTTCGTCATCGGCGGGATGCGGGTCGCCGGGCACGCGAGCTCGCCGGGTGACCTGGTCGCCTTCCTACTCTACGCCTCCTACCTGGTGGTGCCGCTGTCGTCGATGTTCCAGGCCGTCGGCCTGCTGCAGAAGGGCATGGGGTCGCTGCAGCGCATCGAGGAGATCCGCGCCCTGCCGGTCGAGCAGGACGTGCCGCGCGCGGCGGTGCACCCCGTCGCCGCCGGATCGGCGCTGGAGTTCTGCGACGTCCACTTCGGATACTCCGAGCGCCCGGTCCTGCGCGGGGTTTCGTTCACCGTCGCGCCGCGGAGCACGGTGGCGCTCGTCGGCCGCTCCGGGGCGGGCAAGAGCACGGTCTTCGCCCTGGCTGCGCGCTTCTACGAACCGGCGCGGGGCGCGGTGCTTCTCGGTGGTCAGCCCGCCGGCGCGCGGAGTTTGGACGACTGGCGGTCCCGGATCGCCCTGGTCGACCAGAACGTCCACGTGATGCACGGGACGCTGTGGGAGAACCTCACCTACGCGGCTCCGGACGCGGACCCCGCCGAGGTCGAGCGCGTCGTCGAACTGGCCAACCTCGGCGAGGTCGTGCGGCGGCTCCCGGACGGGCTGCACAGCTGCGCGGGGGAGCGCGGTGGGGCGCTGTCGGCCGGGGAACGGCAGCGCGTGGCGATCGCCCGAGCACTGCTGGCCCGCCCCTCGCTGCTGCTCCTGGACGAGCCGACGTCTCACCTGGACCCGCTGAACGAGGCGCTGCAGGCGGAAGTCGTGGCCAACGTCGCGGCGGAGTGCGCGGTGCTGATGATCGCACATCGGCTGTCCACCGTGCGCCACGCCGACGAGATCGTCGTGCTGGACGACGGGCAGGTGGTCGCGGCGGGCGATCACGACGGGCTGCTCGAGACCTGCCCGCTCTATCGCCGTCTGGCGGTCCCCGGCACGGCGACCGGTCGGCCGCCGGGAAAGCTCGGCGAGCTCCGGCTGTGATGTGTGGCAGTCAAGGTCAGGGGTTCGAATCCCCTCAGCTCCACCCAGATGCCCAGGGCCGACGCTTCCGCGCATCGGCCCCGGTTCCTTTTGCTCGTCTGATCGACCGTCCGCGGAGCCAGGGGTGACTTCCTCGCCATCGCCTTCGCGGTCGTTCGGTGCGGAAGTGCATCCGCCGGATGCAGGGACGGTTGCGAACTCCAGGGTCGCCGCTCGAAGGTGACCCGTGCTCTACTCCGCTCTTTCGTCCAATGAGCGTTGGATCGGTTCGTAGTGGGTGGTGACGGCGAGGCGGAAGCGTTCGACGTCGCCTGCTTCTGCTGCTTCGAGCATTTCGCCGTGGGCTCTGGCGGTTCGTTCGAGGTCTACCGCTACTGAGACGCCGAGTTTGGGGACCACTGCTGTGTGGACGTCCCAGAAAGCGCCGACGAGTTGTCCGACCAGGGAGTTGTCGAGGCGGGCGAGGAGGCCGGTGTGGAAGGCGCGGTCTTCGTCCGGGAACGGTGAGCCGCCGGTGGCCTTGGCGACCATCTCCTTCACCAGGGCGTGCAGTTCCGGGTTGGTGGTGCCGCGGAAGGCGTCGACGATGCGCTCGGCCATGGCGAGGTCCAGCGTCAGGCGCAGGTCGATCACCTCGCGGAGGGCGCGGAGGTCGTCGCCGGGGACGAGAACGCCTCGGAAGACCAGGGATTCGACCAGCGCGTCGAGCGACATGTTGCCCACGAACGTCCCGTGGCCGTGCCGGACCTCGACGATGTCCAACGTGGTCAGCTGGCGGACCGCTTCCCGGACGTTGGAGCGCGAGACTCCCAGGTGCTCGCACAGCTCGGCCTCGGTCGGCAGCAGGTCTCCCGGCTGCAGTCCTTCGCCGAGGATGTAGTCCTTGATCCGGTCGGCCGTCGTCTCCTGCCGAGGGGCCGACCGCCCGCCGGTCTTCACGCCGGCGGAGCGTCCGCCTGACCGGCGATTGGCAGTGCGCATCTGATCCACTCCTAGTCCCTCTGCCAGAACCCTACCTGACGTAGGACATCAGATCTCCTGTCCGATCAGGCTTTACAACACCTCGCTCCTGGCTCTACGGTTCTGCGAACACCAGACGTCAGACATCCTACGTCGTGAAGCATGGCCTGCAAGGGAGCAGAGGTGCAGCACATGGACGGTCAGAAGGCCCAGGGGAGCTCTTCGGTGCCCTGGTACCGGCAGCTCGAGCGGAGTCAGTGGAAGGCGTTCCTCGCGGCGTGGATCGGGTACCTGCTCGACGGCTTCGACTTCGTCCTCATCACCCTGGTCCTGACCGAGATCAGCGCGGACTTCGGCCTCACCGACGTGCAGGCGGCCACGCTGGTGTCCGCGGCGTTCATCTCGCGCTGGATCGGCGGCCTGGCGATCGGCGCCTACTCCGACCGCTTCGGACGGCGGGCGGGGATGGTGCTCAGCATCGCCCTGTTCTCGCTCGGCACCCTGGCCTGCGGCCTCGCGCCCAGCTACGGGGTGCTCTTCGCGGCGCGGCTGGTCATCGGGCTGGGCATGGCCGGTGAGTACGGCGCGAGCTCGACCTACGTGATCGAGTCCTGGCCCACCCGGATGCGCAACAAGGCCAGCGGTTTCCTGATCTCCGGCTACTCGATCGGAACCGTGCTCGCCGCCGGCGTCTACAGCCTCGTCGTCCCGTCCTTCGGGTGGCGGGCGCTGTTCATCATCGGACTGCTGCCGATCGGCGTCGCCGTGTGGTTGCGCCGCAGCCTTCCCGAGTCGCGGGACTGGAAGAGCCAGCAGGGCAAGGACTCCGACGCCCCGCCGGTCACCGAGACCCTCTTCGGCGGTCCGCGCACGCTGGTGAACATCGCCACCGGTGTTCTCGCGACCGTCGCGCTCGTGGTGATCTTCACCGCCGGTGGTGTCCCCACCTGGCTCGTCGCGGTCCTCGGGCTGCTCGTGGCCGCGGTCTTCGTGTCCTACGTGGTCCAGTTCTCCGGCCCGCGCTGGCCCACCGGTCTGGCCGTCATGGCCATCGTGTTCTGCGCCTTCCTCTACTCGTGGCCGATCCAGTCGCTGCTGCCGACCTACCTCAAGACCGACCTGGGCTACTCCCCGGCCGAGGCGAGCCAGGTCCTGTCCTTCTCCGGGCTCGGCGCCGCCGCGGGCTGCATCGTCGCCGGGTTCACCGGTGACCGCTTCGGCACCCGCCGCGCCTACTGGGGCAGCCTGCTGATCTCGCAGATCGTGATCTTCCCGGTCTTCGCGGTGGGCGGATCGAGCCTCGTCGTGCTGGGTGCGCTGCTGTTCGTGCAGCAGGTCTTCGGCCAGGGCATCTCCGGTCTGCTCCCGAAGTGGATCGGCGGCTACTTCTCCATCAAGCAGCGCGTCGCCGCCCTCGGGTTCCTCTGCAACGTGGGCGCGCTCGGTGGGGCGGTCGCTCCGACCCTCGGCGCCACCCTCGGGGCCTCGATGAGCCTCGGCACCGCGCTGGCCGTGCTGTCGTTCTCCCTGACCACCGTCGTGCTGGTGCTCATCGGCATCGACGCACCCGCCCGCCTGCAACGACTCCTGAGGCCGGACGCCGCCGACGCGATCGACGCTCCAGCCCGCACCACCTGACCCGACCGCACGACGAGAACCACGAGGAAGAACCAGATGAGCACCGCTGCGATCACGGGCGTCGTCCCGCCCGTGTGCACCCCGCTGACCCCCGAACTCGACGTCGACACCGCCTCGCTGGAAAGGTTGCTCAGCTTCCTGATCGAGGCCGGGGTGGACGGGCTGTTCGTGCTCGGGTCCAGCGGCGAGACCGCCTACCTCACCGACCAGCAGCGCGCGAAGGTGATCGAGGTCGCCACCTCGGTCGCCGCAGGTCAGGTCCCGGTCCTCGCAGGGGCGATCGACATGACGGCGCCGCGAGTGCTCTCCCACGCCCGCACGGCCGCGGGCGCCGGGGTCGACGCGGTGGTGGCGACCGCGCCGTTCTACACGCGCACCCACCCGGCCGAGGTCGAGCACCACTTCCGGACCGTGGCCGCCGGGGTCGACGTGCCGCTCTACGCCTACGACCTGCCGGTGTCGGTGCACACCAAGCTCTCCGCGCAGCTCCTGCTGCGGTTGGCCGACGACGGCGTCATCACCGGGATCAAGGACTCCAGCGGTGACGACGCCGGTTTGCGGCGGCTGCTGCGGATGCGCGGCGGGCGTCGGCCCGTCGTGCTCACCGGTTCGGAGCTGACCGTCGACAATGCGCTGGCCAACGGCGCCGACGGTGTCGTGCCGGGTCTGGGCAACGTCGACCCGCACGGCTACCTCGCGCTCGCCCGGCACGTGCGCGACGGCGACCTCAAGGCAGCGGCCGCCGAGCAGGACCGGCTCGCCGACCTCTTCGGGATGGTCGAGGCAGGAGATCCCGCGCGGATCGGACCCAGCTCCGCTGGGTTGGGCTCGTTCAAGGCTGCTCTGCACCTGCGCGGCATCATCGACTGCCCGGCGACGATGCCGCCGCAGCTCCCGCTGAGCGAGCAGGAGGTCGTCATCATCCGAACCCTGCTCGACCGGGCGGGACTGCTGTGAGCGACGTTCTCATCGGCGTGGACATCGGCGGCACCGAGATCGTCGCGGGACTCGTCCACGACGGCGGGAGGGTCAGCGCCCGGCGCAGCTGCCCGACACCGCGCACCGGCGGACGCGACATCGTCGAACGGGCGAACGGCCTGGTCACCGGCCTGTTGCGGGAGAGCGCCGAGCCGGTTCGGGCCGTCGGGGTCGGTGCCCCGGGCACGATCGACCCGGTCACCGGTCGCGTGACCTCCTGCACCGACACCGTGCCCGGCTGGCTGGGCACCGAGATCGCCGGTCCGCTGTCCGAGCGGGCCGGGGTGCCGGTCGCGGTCGACAACGACGTCCGGGCCGCCGCAGCCGCCGTCGCTCTCGACGAGCGTGTGCGCGAGCACGGGCGGGTCCTGTACGTCTCGCTGGGCACCGGCGTCGGCGGGGCGCTGATCGTCGATGGTCGGGTGCTGCGCGGGCGGTTCGGGACCCACGGGGAGATCGCCCACCTGATCGCGCCCGAACGCGGCCACCTGCCGTGCGGCTGCGGGCGTCACGACCACCTCGAAGCCGTCGCGGCGGGACCGGCGATCGCCGCCGCGTACGCCGTCACGAGCGGCGACGTCGCGCTCACGTTGCACGAGGTCGCCGCCCGGCTCCGCGACGGTGAGCAGCACGCCGCGGCCGTCGTGGAACGGGCCGGGCGCCTCCTCGGGAGGACGCTGTCCGGCCTGATCACCGCGCTCGACCTCGACGCCGTCGTGGTCGCGGGTGGTGCGACCGCGCTCGGCGCACCGCTGCTGGACCCGTTGTCCGAAGCGCTCGACGCCGAGTCGCGCCCGACCGCCAGGCGCACGCCCGTCCTGCGTCCCGCCACGCCCGATGCACCCGTGCTCGGTGCGGCACTGGTTGCCGCGCACCACCTTCCCGGAGGACGTCCATGAATCGCGATCGTCTGATCCAGCAGCTCGCCGGCGGTCTGATCGTGTCCTGCCAGGCCGGTCGAGGGCACGCGCTGCGCGACTCCGCCACGATCGCGCGGATGGCCCGTGCCGCCGCGGATGGCGGAGCGCGCGCGATCCGCTGCGGCGGGGTCGGTGGCCTCGACGACGTCGCCGCCGTGCGAGAAGCCGTGGCGCTGCCGGTGATCGGGCTGACCAAGCAGGACCGGGACGGCGTGTTCATCACGCCCACGCTCGACGACGCCGTCGCGGTCGCCCGCCGCGGCGCCGAGATCGTCGCGCTGGACGGGACCAGCAGGCCGCGACCCGACGGCCTCGACCTGGCGGCGGTGATCAAGGCCGTGCACGACGAAGGTGCGCTGGTGATGGCCGATGTCGCGACGCTGCCGGACGGGGAGCTCGCCGCCGCTGCCGGTGCCGACCTGGTGGCCAGCACGCTGTCCGGGTACACCGAGGACACGGCGGGCCGCACCGGGCCGGGCCCTGACCTCGAACTGGTGGCGGGCCTGCGCAACGCGCTCCGGGACCAGCCGATCGTCGCCGAAGGCCGGTACCACTCGCCGGAGTCGGTCGCCGAGGCCCTGCGCCTGGGGGCGACCGCGGTCGTCGTCGGAACCGCGATCACCGATCCCACCTGGATCACCCGCTCCTTCGCCCGGGCGGCGGGATCGTGATGCGCTGATCGCTGGCCCTTGCGCGCGTCGAGACACTGGAACGCGATGACGCGAGGGGTGCGGTCGGGGCTGGGGAGTCGGTCTTTTCGCCACCTGTTGGCGGCGTGGGCGGTGTCGTCGGTCGGCGACGGCGTGCTGTCGGCCGCGTTGCCTCTGGTCACAGCGGTGATCACGCGGGATCCGCTGGCGATGTCCGCAGTGGCGCTGGCGACGGTGCTGCCGTGGTTGCTGGTGGCGCTGCCCGCGGGCGCGATCGTCGACCGGTTGCCGGTGCGGCGAACGCTGGTGGTGAGCCACCTCTTCCGGTCCGCGGTGACGTTGTCGCTCGCGGCCGTGATCGCCACCGGTGCCCCGGCGGTGCCGGTCCTGGTGGTGGGCGGGTTCCTGCTCGGCAGCGCGGAGACCTTCGCCGATTCGGCCTCGCAGTCGTTGCTGGTGTCGCTGGCCGGGCCGTCGGAGCTGGAGCGGGCCAACGGTCGCGTGGTCAGCGTCGAGACCACGGGGGTCGAGATCGCCGGTCCGCTCGCGGCGGCGACGTTGTTCGCGTGGGAGCCCGCGCTGTGCTTCGCGGCGGTCGGCGTGGCGCTCGCGGTGGCGGCGCTGCTGGCCTTCGCCGTGCGCGACGTGCAACCAGCGGTCGCCGAGAGGACGTCGCTGCGGTCGGAAGTCGTTGCGGGACTTCGATTCCTGGTGAAGCAACCCGCGCTGCGCGCGGTCGTGGGCGTCGTCGGTGTCACGGCGCTGCTGACCAGCGGTGTCAACGCGGTGGCGTTCCTCTACGCGATCGAGGTGGTGCGGCTGCCCGCGGCGTCGGTGCCGACCCTGCTGGTGTGCACCGCGATCGGGACGCTGCTGGCCGCGCCGGTCGCGTCCCGGTGGGCCGCGCGGTGGGGGAGCGGAGCGGTGATGATCAGCGCGCTCCTCGTGCTCGCGGCCGGAATCGCGCTGCTGGGAGCGGTGGCCGTTCCGCCGCTGATCTGGGTCGCGTACTTCGTGATGGGAGCGGGCGCGGGCGCCTGGAACGTGCTGTCGGCGGCGAACAGGCAGCGCCTCACCCCACGGCCGCTGACCGGCCGCGTGACCAGCGCGCACCGCGTCCTGGCCTGGGGCCTGATGCCGCTGGGCGCGGGACTGGCGGGACCGATCGCCGAGGTCACCTCGTTGCAGGCGGTGATCCTCGGGGCCGCCGTCGTCCTCCTCGCGGTCGTGGCGGTGGCGGCGCCCCGCCTCCGCCGCCTGCCCGGTGCCGAGGAGGCGGGTGAGACGAGCGGGTCGAGTGGGTAGTCCTCAACTGGACCGATGGCACGCCGCGGGAAGGACAGGACATGACCAAGCGCGATGAGATGCGGGTCGACAAGGCACTGCAAGGACTCGAGTTCCCCGCTGACCGCGAACAGCTCGTCGACTTCGCCACCGATCGCGAGGCCGACTCCGAGACCCTCACCGCACTCCGGTCGATCCCCGCGCGCCGGTACGCCAACAAGGACGAGGTCATCGAGGCCGTCCCGCAGGAACCCGAAGGGGACGCCCCTGGCGGCACGGCTCGCGGCTGACCAGGAGTTTCGCCCGGCAAGCGACTCCGATCGACGATAACTATCGTGACCGGCATGACTCGGGGGCTCATGTCGGTGGTGGCGTTCGTGCTGGTGACGGCGGCGTGCGGGACGGCCGCACCGCCGCCGTCA
The DNA here is from genome assembly GCF_004348435.1 of Saccharopolyspora terrae. Classification (NCBI taxonomy): domain Bacteria; kingdom Bacillati; phylum Actinomycetota; class Actinomycetes; order Pseudonocardiales; family Pseudonocardiaceae; genus Saccharopolyspora; species Saccharopolyspora terrae. The sequence continues at coordinate 132,682 of NZ_SMKS01000006.1, forward strand.
CCAGCACCACCTGCGCCCGCACCGCCCCCGGCGCCCAGCCCGTCCGCACCTCCGCCCGCGCCTGCGACGCAGGTGAAGCAGGCTCCTGACGGGTTCGTGCGGCTGCGCGACGTCGACCCCTCGATCGTCGAGGAGGTCCGGTACGCGACGCCCCACAACTTCACCGGCGACCCCGTTCCGGGGTACGACGAGCCGATGTGCGTGCTGACGCGCCAGCTGGCCGAGGCCCTGCGCGAGGCGCAGCGGGGCCTCGTCGCTCAGGGCTACACGCTCAAGGTCTACGACTGCTACCGGCCGCAGCAGGCCGACGACCGGTTCGTCGAGTGGGCGAAGGACGTCGGTGACCAGCGCATGAAGGACGAGTTCTACCCGGGCCTGGACAAGTCGCAGCTGTACTCGGCGGGCTACATCGCCGAGAACTCCGGGCACAGCCGGGGCAGCTCGGTCGACCTGACCTTGGTGCGGCTGCCCGTGCCCCCGCAGCGCGCCTACGTGCCCGGCGAGCCGCTGGCCTCGTGCACGGCGCCGGTGGGGCAGCGGTTCCCGGACAACGGCGTCGACATGGGCACCGGCTTCGACTGCTTCGACGACAGGGCGCACACCGACGACCCGCGCGTGACCGGCGAGGCCCGCGCCAACCGGGAGAGGCTGCACGACGCGCTCACCGCCGTCGGGCTGAAGGGCTACACGGGGGAGTGGTGGCACTTCAACCTGCCGCAGGAGCCCTTCCCGGACGAGTACTTCGACTTCCCCGTCAACAGCGCGGCCTTCCGCTGAGCGCCGACTGTCCAGTTCTCGCCAGGGCAGCGAGCGTCGTTGTACTGCGCAACTTTCCGCGTGATGCGTCGTTGTTCACCCCAGAAGTCGACTCGGTCGACGACGCGCACGGGTCGCGGTGATCGGCCGCGGACCCGATCGACTCGCGCAGTTCGCACCATCCAATGACGCAGGGAGCGACCGCATGCCCCGATCCGCCCACCACCCGCCCGCCGTGGCGCGACGGCTGGTCACAGCCACCGCGTTGTCGCTGGTCATCGTCGGTTCGCAAGCCGTGCCCGCGATCGCCGACGACGCGCCCAGCACGCCCGGCATGGTCAGCGCCGGGTTCTACGACCCGCCCGCCGAACTGCCCGCGGCCGACGGCGCCCTGGTGCGCACCGAGGAGCTGCCGCTCGCGCTGAGCCTGCCCAGCATCGGCGGGAAGCAGCTGCCCGGTACGGCGACCCGCCTGATGTACAAGACGACCGACTCCAACGGGCAGCCCGCAGCGGTGACCGGCGCCTACATCGAGCCGTCGGCGCCGTGGCGCGGCGAGGGTCCGCGCCCGCTGGTGGCCGTCGCGCCCGGGACGATGGGTCAGGGCGACTCCTGCTCGGCCTCGATGGGTCTGGAACGCCCGATCAACTTCGACGGCAACTCGGTGTCGGTCGGCTACGAGGACATCGCGATCTACCGGTTGCTGGCTGAAGGCGCGGCCGTGGTCGTCACCGACTACGTGGGCCTGGGCGCCACCGACCGGCTGCACACCTACGTCAACCGCGTCGACGGCGGGCACGCGGTGCTCGACGCCGTGCGCGCGGCCCGTCAGCTGCCCGACGCCTCGGTCACGCCCGACTCGCGCGTCGCCCTCTACGGCTACAGCCAGGGCGGCGGGGCCACTGCCTCCGCCACCGAGCTGCAGCCCGGCTACGCCCCGGACGTCGCGCTCGCCGGCGCCTACGTCGGTGCTCCGCCCGCGAACCTCACCGAGGTCGTCGAAGGCATCGACGGCAGCGCCCTGGTCGGCGCGCTCGGATGGTCGCTCAACGGGTTCATCCAGGCCCACCCCGAGCTGCAGCCCGTCGCCGACGAGTACCTCAACGCGGACGGCAAGGCCGCGCTGGAAACCCTGTCCACGTCGTGCATCGGTGACGGCATCGCGCGCTTCGCCTTCCGCCGCAGCTCCGAGTGGACCACCACCGGCCAGACCCTCGGCGAGGTCGTCGAGGCCGAGCCGGCGGTGCGGGACGTCCTCGACGACCAGCTCATCGGCACCCGGAAGCCGGCCACGGCCGTCCGCGTCGCCACCGGCGTGCAGGACGACATCGTGCCGCACGACCAGGCCCGGCAGCTCGCCGTGGACTGGTGCGACCAGGGCGGTGAGGTCACCTACCAGCCCGTCCAGATCCCGGACCTCGGCAAGGGCCTGCTGACCAACCACATCACGCCGCTGCTGGCCGATCAGAGCAACGCGATCTCGTGGCTCACCGACCGCCTCTCCGGGGCGGCGGCGATCAACAACTGCAACACCCTGCCGGATCAGCCCTGACCGATCCGAGTCGACGGGGCCACGAGCACGCGCTCGTGGCCCCGTTCGCGTGAGCCGGGCGGTTCTTGGTCCGCGGAACGGACTTCGATCACGGGCGGTTCGGTCCAAAACCGCCCCCGGGCAACGGGACTCGACACCTTCAGCGCGGGGTGAGGGCTTCGGCCGCAGGGGTGTTCGGGGTGGCCGTGTACATCACGAGCTGGAGGTTGCTGCCCGCCAGCAGCAGGGTGTGCAGGTCGAAGTCGAGCACGCCCAGCCGGGGGTGGTGCAGGCGCTTGCGGAGGGTCGTCCTGGGGCGCACGTCGTGGTCCCGCCAGGCGGCGGCGAAATCCGGGCTGAGGGAGGCGAGCTCGTTGATCAGCTCGCTCAGGGCGCGGTCGGTCGGGTAGCGGGCGCTGGCCGTGCGCAGCTGGGCCGCGGTGTGCTGGACGAACTCGCCCTCCTCGCCGGGCGGGGCGGAGCAGAGCGTGTCGCGCAGCAGCAGCGGCAGCTTCAGCGCGTTGCGGTCCTCGGCCGGGATCCGGCCGAAGTCGGTGATCAGCGCGACCGCCGCGTCGTTCCAGGCCACGATGTCCTGCCGCTCGTCGACCAGGTAGGCCGGGATCGGACCGAGCTGGTCCAGCATCCGGCGGGTTTCGGCGGGGACGGGCCGACGTTCGGCGGTGGCGGGCGGGATCTGCCCGGCCAGCCGCGCCATGTGCTCGCGCTCGGCGTCGGTGAGCCGCAGCGCCGCGCTCAGCGCGCCCAGCACCTCGGGCGACGGGTGCGAGACGCGGGCCTGCTCCAGCCGCTCGTAGTAGTTGACCGAGATGCCCGCCTGCGCGGCGACCTCCTCGCGGCGCAGCCCCGGAGTGCGCCGGGCCCGCTTCCCCGGCGGGTCGACGGCGGCCGGAACCCGGTCCGGGTGCAGCGACTCCCTCCGCCTGCGCAGGAAATCGGCCAGGTCAGCTCTGCTCACCCGATCAGAATGGCACGGCCCGAGGAGCTCAGGCACCCACTGGCGTTCCGGGGCTCAGCCGGCAGTTCCCGAGCGGCACCGCCGCGACCAGGCTCGGTGGCACGACCCGATGAGCGCTGGAGGGACAATGCCGCGCACTCCTGAAGAAACGATGCGCAGACTGCTGGACCTGATGCTGGCGAAGGACACCGACGCCGTGGCCGACCTGTGGGCCGAGGACGGCATCACCGAGTTCCCGTTCGCCGCAGGGGATTCGCCGCGCAGCCTGGCCGGACGCGAGGAAGTCCGCCGATACCTCGCCGAATTCCCGCAGGTGTACGACATGCGGGAAGTTCCCGCGTTCACCGCGCACCGCACGCAGCGGCCGGACACCGCGATCGTCGAGTACCACGCGACCGGGCGGTCTTTGCGCACCGGGAAGCCCTACCGGATGGACTACGTCGTGGTGATCACCGTCCAGGACGGGCTGATCACCCGCTTCCGCGACTACTGGAACCCGCTGGCCAACGCCGAGGCGTCCGGAACGCTGCCCGAGCTGGTCGCATCGCTGAACTCGGAGGTCGCCCGATGACCGTTCTCGTGACCGGCGGAACCGGGAAGACCGGAACCGCCCTGGTGGAACTCCTGCGCGCCGACGACGTTCCGGTGCGGGTGGCCAGCCGCAACCCGGTGATCGGCGACCCGAGCTCGATCCGGTTCGACTGGCACGACCCGGCCACCCACGCGCCCGCGCTGCGCGGCGTGGACTCGGTCTTCCTGGTGGCTCCGGTGAACTCGGTGGACCCGATGCCGCTGGTCGCGCCGTTCCTCGCCGAGGCGAAGCGCCTCGGGGTGGCCCGCGTGGTGCTGCTGGGTTCGGCCATCGTGCTGCCGAACGCGCCGAGCGCGCTGGAGATGGCGGACGCGGTCCGGGCCCAGCCGGGCTGGGTCGTGCTGCGCGCGTCCGCGTTCATGCAGAACTTCCTCAGCCCGCACCCGGTGGGCGAGCGGATCCGGCGGCGCGGTGAGATCCGCACGGCCGCGGGGGACGGACGGGTCGGGTGGATCGACGCGCACGACATCGCCGCCGCCGCGTTCGCCCTGCTGCGGCCCGGCGCCGAACGCGCAGGTCAGAGCGATTACCTGCTGACCGGTCCGAAGGCCCTGAGCTACCGGGACGCCGCGGCGATCATCACCGCCCGCACCGGTCGCGAGGTCCGCCTGGTGGAGATCGGAACGGACGAGCAGGTCGCCCACTACCGGGCTTCGGGCGTCTCGGAGGAGTTCGCGTTGAGCATCGCGGCGGTGGAGGACGGCATCCGGGAGGGACGGGAGGACCAGGTGAGCACCGCGGTTCTCGACCTGACCGGCCGCCCGCCCCGGTCCTTCGAGGAGTTCGCCGACGTCCACGCGGCGGCGTGGTCCGACGCTTGACCGTGCCGCAGCGGCCACCGCCGCGTCGAGCGCGGCGGTCAGCGCCTCCGTGATCGTCGGAGTCCCATGAGGATCACCACGGGAACGCGTTGAGCAGGCCGGCGCCGAAGGCGCTCAGGGCGACGGCGGCCGAGACCGCGGCGAGAACGTTCGTCCTGCGCTGGCGGCCCCTCGACCGGAGGGAGTTGAACTCCGCGTCCAACTCCATCCGGGCGAGCCTGTTGGCGATCGAGTGCAGAGCGCCCGGCTCCGCACCTCCGGGCGTCGGCTGCGGGGGAGCGGGCGGCGGCGAGTAGCCCTGGTCGTACCCGAAGCCGGGCGGTGACGCGGGAGCCCCGCCGAAGGCCCGATCCTCGTCCTCGGCGGCCGGCACCGGGGTGAACCGCGGATCGGTGCCCTCGAACTCGCTGATCGCGACCGCGCCGGACCGGTCGGGGCCCGGGTCGCGCTGGAGGCTGACGGACTCCATCGTCGTGGCGATGGCCCGCAGCTCGTCGACGACCAGCTGCATGGCCCGCGACGCTTCGCGCGCCTGCCGCTCCTGCTCGCGCTGCTGCCTCCAGCTGAGCCGGAACGCCCAGATCGACAGCAGCGTGGCCGGGATGGCCAGCACGAACGAGCCGATGCTGCCGAGCCAGGAGGTCGTCTCCAACGGGCTCACCGGGTCCTGCGCCAGAAACCACCGCACGCGGCGAAGATTACCGGAACGCGCGCGGCGAAAACTGCTGTTCGACGGCTTCGCTGCCTGCGGCGGGCAGGTGGGCGCGGGTGCAGAATCGGGGGCACGTCCAACCGAGGGGGCTCGTTGCGATGACCGAGTTGTTGCCCGCTCTGCCCGATGAGACCTTCCGGCGCGTGCTCTGCGTCGTCGCACACCCGGACGACATGGAGTACGGCACCTCGGCGGCCGTCGCGCGCTGGAGGTCGCGGGGCATCGACGTCGGATACCTGCTGCTCACGCGCGGTGAAGCGGGCATGCCCAACCAGCCGGAGGAGACCGCGGCGCTGCGCTTGGCCGAGCAGCGGGCGGCGTGCGAGACCGTCGGCGTCGAACACCTCACCGTGCTGCAGCACCCCGACGGCGTGCTGGTCTACGGTCTGGACCTCCGCCACGACATCTGCCGCGAGATCCGCCGCTTCAAACCGGACGCCGTGGTCGGCACGCCCTACGAGATCGAGACGCCGATGGGGTTCAACCAGTCCGACCACCGCGTCGCGGGTCTGGCGACCATCGACGCGATCAACGACGCGGGCAACCGGTGGATCTTCCCCGAGCAGATCGACGACGACGGCCTCGACACGTGGAGCACCCGCTGGTTCCTCCTCCCGGGGATGGCCGGGGAGCTGGACGCGACGCACGGCGTGGACGTCACCGGCAGGCCGATGCAGCTCGGCGTCGCCTCGCTGGAAGCCCACGCCGCCTACCTGGCCGCGATCCCGGAGCACCCCGCCCCGGCGGACTTCATCCCGAAGATCCTCGCCGCCAACGGAAAGCTCCTCGGCACCGAGCACGCCGTCCTCTTCCGAGCCCTGGACCGCCACTCCCCACCAGACTTCCTCGAAGACCTGGGTTAGACGGTGCCGGTGAAGTACGCCGTGGTGGAGGCGAAGGCGTTCGGCTTGACCGAGAGCCTGAGCTCACCTGCAGAGTCCTCGATCTCGAAGACCTTGATGAACGAAACACTGCTCCCCGGAGCGAGTTCGGTGCTCGGAAGCGAGTCGTTCGCCTCCGACATGTAGGCCTCCTGCGCCACCCGGTTCGAGTGCTGCGCGGTGAAGGCGGTGCTCATCACGTCGTAGGGCCTGGTGCCGGTGTTGGTGACGGTCACATCGACCGCGATCCAGCGCTTGCCGTCAGCGGGACCGAGGTAGGGATTGTCCGCAGCCACGGCACGGGGAACGGCCACCGTGATCTGCTCCCCACCGCTCCACGTGGCCGTTCCGCCGAACGCGTGTTCGGTCACCTCGCCGGTGGGAGCATTCGCGGGTGGTGGTGTGGTGGAGCTGATCGAGTTGACGACGCTGCCGAAGATCGCGATCGAGATCACGAACGCGAGCACGCCCAGCGCGAGGCCGAAGTAGGACATCACCTTGTTGTTCGCCAGCCTCTTGTGCGCCCGGTTGACGGCGACGCCACCGAACACGATGGCCAGCACGCCGAGGACGAAGCCGATGAAACCGACGAACGGAATCCAGGCGAAGAGCAGGGCGATGATGCCCAGCACCAGGGCCGTGATGCCGAATCCGTTCTTCGGTGCCACCGGGGGCTGAGGAGGGATTGGAGCGGATTGCTGCGCCATGACGGTTCCCTGTCGCGTCGTTCTGCTGAGGAGGGGTGTCCGATGGGCAGAGGCCCCACTCCGGAGTTCCTAGCAAGTAAGCGCGTGAAAATCGCCAACCGTAAGGGTCTTTGGTCCGTGGTCCACCGCCGGGTGCGGTGCTCGCAGGCGATGTGACCAGGCCAGCTGCTCGCGGGTGAGCAGGAGCCGGCGGAGCCTGGCCGCTGTTCTGCCGAAGGCGGTGTGGGGCAGTGGGGTTCGCCGTAGTCTGGTTCTGGAAGGTCGTGGGAGAGCTGGGGGTGGCGTGACGCTCGTCGGGCGGGACGATTCGTTGCGCGTTCTGGCGGATGCCACCTCGGCCGCGAAGGTCGGGCAGGGGTCGCTGGTCGTGGTGCGGGCCGACCCCGGCATCGGAGTCACGGCCCTGCTGGAAGCGCACCTCGCGGCGATGCGGGACTCCGGCCTGCACCTCCACCGTGTTCCGGTGCTGCGGCCGAGCGGACGCACCTCGCTGTCGGCCGGGACGCCGGACTGGGACGAGCCCGCGATGGTCGTCGTCGACGACCTGCACCACGCCGACGACGAAACGCTGCTGACGCTGCACGGCCTCGCGGAGGAGATCTACGGCCACCCGCTGCTGGTCGTGGTGGGTCGGCATCGCGGCGTCGCACCGGAGCGCTTCGCCGCGCTCGACCGGTTCGCCATCGTGCACGACCTGGCCCCGCTGGAGGACGACGCCGTCAGCGCGATGCTCCAGGGGCCGTTGCCGAACGCGGCCGCAGCCGGGGGGAATCCGTGGCTGCTGAGCCGGATCGACGACGCGGACAGGGTCGCGCAGGTGACCTCCTGGGCCGCGGACCTGGCCGGTTCCGACGTGCACGTGTTGCGCTGCGCCGCGCTGCTAGGCGACGCCGCCACCGTCGACGACCTCGCCGCGGTGACCGGTGCGACGCCGAGCGACGTGCTCTCCGCCGTCGGGAGGATGTCCGCTCGGGGCTTGGTCGACGAGTCCGGCGGCCAGGTGCGGGTGCGATATCCGCTGGTGCGCGACGACGTCGCCGCCGCCTCGGCGGGTGTGCGCGGCTCGGTGGCTCGCGCGCTCGCCGACCGGGGAGCGCCCGCCGAGCGCGTGGCCGACCACCTCGTGCACGCGCCGGTGGACCCCTGGACCGTCGACTGGCTCGCCGCACGCGCCCACCAGCTGTCCTCCCGAGCCACACCGGCCGTGGCGCGATTGCTGGAGCGGGCGGTGGCCGCGCTGCTGCCCGGCGACCCGCGGCTGCCCGAGCTGCGGGTGGCGTGGGTCGAGGCCCTGCTGTGGAGCGGCCGGACCGAGCAGGCGCGCAGGGCCGCTTCCGAAGGTCTGCTGGCCGACCCGGACGAGGCCATCCGGCACCGGCTGCTCGTCGTGCTGGGCGTCATCGCCAACGGTGAGTTCGACGCCGAAGCGGCACTGGCGGTGTGGGAAACCGAACGGCGAGAAGGGGAACTGCCCGCACGGCTCGCCGCGCTCGACGCCTACGCCCACCTGCTGGCCGGAGACCTGGAGGCCACCCAACGCGCGGTGGCCCGGGCGAGCCGGGCGGCGGCCGACGACCCGCTCGTCGAGATCTACCTGTGCAACGTCCGCGCCATCGTGCAGTGCCTGCTCCGCGACTACGCCGCTGCCGGTGAGCAGCTGGACCGCGCGTCGGTGCTGCTGGAGATCTCCGCCTACGACCGCGCGCAGTGGCTGATGTCCCGGTTGCTGCGCGCGGTGCTGCAGAACCTCGAGCACGACCCCGCCGTCACCGAGACCATCGAGCAGGCGCGGCCGGTCGCCCGCGAACTCGGCCTGGGCTTCCTGCCGTGGACGCACACCATCGCCGCCGTGACGGCGCTCAACTTCGGCGAGTGGGACCGGGCGCTGGCCGAAGTCGAGGAAGGGCTGGCGCTTCCGCACCAGCACGGCATGGCGGGTCCGCTGCACGCGGTGGCGGCCACGATCCTGCTGAACCGCGGGGACCTGCCGACCGCGCGCGTGCACGCCGAACTCGCCGACGAAGCCGACCTGTACGGCGTGGCGATGTTCTACGAGTCCTTGATGATGGTCACCCGCGCCGTGGTGGCCGGCGTCGACGGCGACCTGAAGCGGGCGGTGGACGTCGTGCGCGACGTCGTCGACCACGACGTCGGGATGCGCCACGACCGCTCGGTCGCCCCGGTCTGCGTTCCGCTGGTGCGCATCGCCGTCGCCGGGGGTGAACGCGACCTCGCCCGCCGCCTCATCGACCGGATGCGGGAGTGGAGCGACGAGGACGACAGCAGGATCGGCTACTGCACGGGCCTGGTTGATCGCGACGTGGACCGGCTGCTCGCCGCCGCGCAGGACTTCGCCGACAACAGCACCCCGCTGGCCGCCGCCCAGGCCGCGCAGGACGCGGCGGTGGCGCTGGCCGCCTCCGGCAGATCCGACGCCGCCAAAGCCGCCTACCAGAGCGCGATCGAAGGGTTCACCGCGATGGCGGCCCACCGGGAGATCGACCGGACGGCCGCCAACCTGCGCTCCTACGGGGTGCAGCTGGGCGCGTCCGGCCCGCGCGGACGTCCCAAGCACGGCTGGGACAGCCTCACCGGTGCCGAGATGCGGGTGGTCGAGCTCGTCGCCCAGGGGCTGACGAACCGCGAGGTCGCCGAGCGGCTGATCCTGTCCGTGCGCACCGTGGACTCCCACGTCTCGCGCATCCTGCGCAAACTCGACTGCTCCTCCCGCCTCGAACTAGCGGTCAAGTACCGGGACCGCTCTTGAGGGCTGTTCCAGGCTCATCGTGCGTGGCGGAACCTGAGCGGCTCCGTGGTCTCCGTGCGCCAGGCGAATACGCGGCGTTGCGGCGTAGAACCCGCGGCGGTGCCGGTTGAGTCCCGCACCTTCAGCAGCGGCTGCGCCGCATTGCTGAACGGGCTCCGGCGCGAACATCAGCAACATCACCGATGTTTCGGACGCCGCCTTCTAATGATCTTTCGGTACCGCGCTGGAGGAGCGCCGCTGGCATGGGGGCAGCGGGCGCGTTTCGCCTTCCAGCGCCGCGACTTCGGCCGCGGGGACCGGCCGATCAGAGGAAGGCAGAACCGGACATGACCGAATCCGGAGAGGTGAACGTCGTCGCCGCGGCGTCCGCGGGGGTGCAGGACCTGGCGAGGGCGACCACGTCCGTGCTCGAGGAGGCCGGGCCGGTCGGCGAGGTGGGAAAACCCGTCGTGCGCACCCTCACCAACGTGTGGGAGGGCTACTTCGGCTCGCCGATCCCGCCCGAGGGCACCAACTGGAACGCCTACACCCACGAGCAGCTGTACGCGATGGTGTGGGAGAACGCCGACGTCGCCGACGTCACCGGTGTCGCCGACGAATGGGGCAGGCACAGCACCGAACTCGCCGGGCACGCCGATGCGATGCAGCGGCAGCGCGCGGAGATGGGCACGCACTGGACCAGCGAGTCCGCCGACGCGGCCACCAGCAGGCTCGGGCAGATCGGCGACAGGACGTCCGGCGTGGGGGAGCGGGCGAGCACCGTGTCCCACGCCGCCCAGAACGCGGGCGACGCGCTGGCTTCCGCTCGGAACTCGATGCCGCCGCCTCCCGGTGACGCGACCGGGGCCGTGATGGGCACCGGCGTCGCCGGGGCGGGCGCGGGTGCGGTGGTCGGCGGCGTCATCGGTGCCGCTGCCGGAGGTGTCGGTGCGGTGCCCGGCGCCATGATCGGCGCGGCCGTCGGTGCCGCCGCCGCAGGCGGGACCAGCATGTTCCTGGCCTCCGCCAACGCCGCCGAGAAGAAGGCGGAGGCGGTGCACGTCATGTCGCAGTACGAGGCCGCGTTGCGTCGCAGCAGTGCCGCGATCGCTCCGGCGGGAGCGCAGGGCGCCGGCTGGGGGTCGGCGCCCGCGTCCACCTCGGCGGCAGGGTTCTCCGGTGCCGGCGGAGCGGCCACCGGCGGCGGAGCGCCGTGGGCGAAGTTGGTCGGCGGAGCCGATCCGCTGGGCGGAGCGGGCCGTGCGGGCGCGGGACTCGGACTGGTCGGCGCGAGGGGCGTGTTCGGCGGTCTCGGCGCTTCCGGTGCCGGTGCGAACGGGGCGGCGCCCGCGCGAGGAGCCGCCGGTGGTGACGACGACGAGCAGGTGCACGAGAACAAGCTGCCCACCATCGACCAAGGACTTTTCGACGACGACCGACCGGCCAGCGCGCCGGTCATCGGCTGAGGCGGGAGTGGACCGTTGAGCGGATACCGAGTCACCACCGAGAACCTCACCGCGCAGGTCGGCGAGCTGTCCAGGGTCGGGGAGCAGACCGAGCTGCTGGTGAGCTCCGCGCGGGAGCTGGCCGAGCGGATGCCGATGCTGGGCACCGCGCCACCTGCCCTGCACCTGGCGATGCGGCTGCGGCAGAGCGCGGGCGAGACCGGGCTGACCCGCGAGATCACCGCGGCGCACACCGAGCTCGGCGACTTCCACAGCGCCCTGCACGAGACCGCCACCGGCTACGAGAACACCGACAGCGCCGCCGCGGACGCGCTCCGCGGCACCGAGGGGACGGCGACATGACGACCGCGCTCACCCGTCCGCGCAGCGATGGGATCCACTTCGGACAGATCGAGCTCGACCTGCTCGCCACCCACGCCGGGGTGAGCTGGCCGTTCCCGCTGCGCGTCCCGTCGTTCGGACGCATCGCAGGGGAGCGGGAGGTGCTGTTCGCCGCGGCCGGGCACATGCTGCGGGCGCGCGGGCTCGCCGACTCCGACGGCCCGGCGGGAGCCGCCGCCGAACTCCTCGACGCGCTCCGGCAGCACCGGGGCGCCGTCGACCTGGTGGTGGTCGGCGAGTCCGGGGCCACGGGTGTCCTGGCGATGGTCTACCGCTCCTCGGCGCTGCTCTTCGAGCAGCCGCTGGACGACGATCCCGCCACCACCGTGCGGATCCGCCGCATCCCCGCGAACGCGCTGGTCGACGAGCTCTTCGCGCTCGTGCCGGACCGGGAACCGGCGAGGTCGATGCCGATCAACCTCCCGCAACGCGTGGTGGACGACGTCGCCGAGCTCAACCGCATCGACGACGACAGCACCAAGCGGCGGCGCTTCCGCGAACTCGTCCGGGACTGCGGCGGCGATCCGGGGTCGCTGGACCGGCTGGTCAGCGTGCTCCCGGCGCTCACCGGTCGCGGCCAGCTCGGCGCCACCCGGCGCACCGGTGGCGGGCACCGGCGCCAGGGACAGGAACTGTCCTGGTTGGACGGTCCGCACGGGCGGCTGCGGGTGAGCCGGACCGACGGCGGCTGGGTGAGCATCAACCCGCTGCGGCCAGCGGTCGTGCGCGCGGCGCTGGCGGACCTGGTCGCGATCGCTCGCGAACAGCGCTGACCTTCGAGAGGAATCACGGTGAACTCAGCACAGCAGTGGCTCGCGGACTACGACGCGACGCTGGCGCGCGCGGCGGCCGACGCGAAGGCCTCCGGTGCCGCGCTCGGGCAGGTCAGCGGCACGGCTTCCTCGCCGCGCGGGGAGATCTCGGTGCAGGTCGGGCCCAGCGGTGCGCTGGTGGACATCCGGCTGACCCCGGCGGCCCGCGCGATGGAGGCCGAGAAGCTCGCCCAGCTCATCCTCGCGACCGCGCAGCAGGCGCAGCGGAGGGTGGGCACCCACGTCATGGAGATCATGACCGACTACCTCGGCGACGGCCCGGCCCTGGACTTCGTGCGGGACAACATGCCCGTCGACGCCGGTGAGCCGGAGCCGCAGGACGACGACGACTTCTTCGACAACCCAAGGGTGATCGTCTGATGAGCACCGAATTCCACGTCGACCACGAGCAGATCCGCGCCCACGCCGGAACCGTGGCGGGCCTGTCCGACGGCCTGTCGACCGCGGCCGGAGCGATGACCGGCGGGCCCGCGAGCAACGCGCTCGGCACGTTCATGGAGTTCGCCACCCTCGGGCTCGGCGACGCCATCTCCCGGGCCGCCCAAGCGGTTTCGGACGCCTCGGGAGCGCTGGACAGCGTGAGCCGGGGCCTCGCCGGCAGCGCCGAGGACTACCAGCGCGCCGACGACGAGGGCGTCGCGGCGCTGCGCGGAGGGGAGGTCCGATGAGCGTGGACCTGAGCCTTCCGCTGGGGTCGGCGGGAACCATGCGGTTCGTCGCCGACGTGCGCTCCACCAACGACGCGGTGCGCGGCGGTGGCTGGGACTCCGGCGACTACGGTTCCGAACCCGCTGGCGGCACGGGCGACCCGCTGTCGGCGCTGGCCGGGTCCGGATTCGGTTTCCTGGCCGACCTGGTGCCGTTCCTGGGGGAGCCGTTGCAGCAGCTCGCGGGTGATCCGGGCGCGGTGGCCTCCAGCGCGCAGAGCCTGCGGGACACCGGGAGCGGCGTCGCCTCGATCTCCGACTCGTACGGTCAGGCGGCGGGTCCGGAGACCAGCGGCTGGTCCGGCGCTGCCGCCACCGAGTACCTCAAGACCGCGGCCGAGCTCGTCGGTGGCCTGAAGGGGATGGGTGAGGCCAGCACCGGGCTCGGCGAAGCCCTGGCGGGCATGGGCGACGCGGTCGTCAAGACCACCAACGAGGTGACGGTCCTGGTCAACGAGGCGGTCGGCCGGATCGTCATCATCATGAACCAGGCCCTCGCCGCAGCGCAGGCGACCTTCGGCGGGAGCATCGCGGCGGCCATCCCGCAGGTCGTGCAGATCGCGACCGAGTGCGGCGTCCGGATCTCGGGCCACATGGGCAACCTGCTCACCAGCGCGCAGGGCCTGCTGGGGCACGTCGACGAGGTCATGAAGGTGGTCGGGGCCATCGGCGGCGTCGTCTCGAAAATCGCCGACCAGGCGCAGCAGGTCACCGCCGGATCGACCGCCCCCGGCGGTTCCGCCGCCGCGATGGGCGAGTCCGGTTCGGTTCCCACCGGCACCGGGTCGTCGAGCTCGCCCGGGCTGACCAGCGCGGCCTCGATGCCCGGCGGTGCGGGTGCGCCGCAGATGACCCCGAGCCCGGGAGGTTCGGCGCAGGCCGGACCGGTTCCGGGGATTTCCGCCGCAGGTGCGGTGAATCCGGCCGTCGCGGGGATCTCGCCCACCGGTGCCGGTGGCTTCGTGCCGCCGATCGCCCCGCAGCGCAAGCAGCAGCAGGACTCCGAACCCGAGCGCGCCTCGTCGCTGTCCGCGCGGCTGTCGGGCGAGCTCGACCTCCCGCAACGGGACGACCCCCGGTACGGCCCGCACCAGTCGGGTCGCTGATTCCGCGCCCATTCAGCGATACCGTCGCTGGGTGGAGTTGAGGCAGGTCGAGCACTTCCTGGCGGTGGCCCGGTGCGGGAGCTTCACCGCGGCCGCGCAGCAGGTGCACATCGTGCAGTCGGCGCTGAGCGCTTCGGTCCGCAGGCTGGAGGACGAGCTCGGCGCGGCGCTGTTCGAGCGCACCACGCGCCGGGTGGTGCTGACCGAGGCCGGGCGGGCGCTGCTGCCGGTCGCGAACCGGCTGGTCGACGACGTGGCGGCGGCGCGCGGTGAGGTCGCGGCGGTCTCCGGGATGGACCGGGGCCGCGTGTCCATCGGCACCATCCAGGCGCTGTCGGTCGTCGACCTGCCCCGCGAGCTGGGGGTCTTCCAGGCGCGGCACCCGGGGATCCGGATCCACGTGCGCGACGGCAAGGCCCCCGATCTGCTCGCGGCCGTCGACGCGGGCGAGCTCGACCTCGCCTACCTGGCCACCAACGGGGCCCCGCCGAAGGACCTCACCTGCTACGTGCGGTGGAAGCAGCGCCTCGTCCTGGTCACCTACCCCGGGCACCGGCTCGCGAACCGGCAGCGCGTCCGGCTCGACGACCTGGCCGACGAGCCGTTCGTGGACTTCGCCGGGAGTTCGATCCGGACGCTGGTCGGCAACCGGTTCGCCGATGCGGGCGTGCGGCACAACCCGGTCTGCGAGGCCACCCACCTGCCGCTGCTGCTCGACCTGGTGACCGCGGGACTGGGCGTGACGATCGTGCCCCGGTCGGTGGCCGAGCGCGCCGGTCTGCCGTTCGCGCGGATCGAGAAGGTCGACTTCGAGCGCACCCTCTACCTCGCCGGGCGCGGCCCCGAGCTGTCGAACCCCGCCGCGCGGGCGCTGCTGGACCACCTCACCAGCGAGCGCCTCACCAGCGGCGCGGAGCGAGCACCAAGCCGGAACCGGCCAGCGCCAGGCACATCGCGAGCGCGACCCAGCCGATGAGCGCGGCGAGTCCCGCCAGGGCGAACGCGTGCGCGCCGACGACGCGCAGCAGCCGCGTCACGTCGGGCACCGGTGAGGGGCTGACGTCTCCGAGGTACTCACGACCACTGCGCATGCCACCAGTCTTGGCCGGTCGAGCCAGCTGGTCCAACGCTCATTTCCGCTGGTATTGAGCTCTGTAGGAGCTGGGTTCCGCGGGCGGTTCGGGCTCGGACTCGTGGAGGCCGAGCTGGACCGAGCGGCGGATCTGGTCGCGGTTCTCGCGGACGACCTCGGTGAAGAAGCGATCGGTGCGCTCGTCGTTGAGCACGTCGAGGATGACCCGGATCGTGGTGTCCACGATGGACTTGACGATCTCGTCGTGGAACGGGAGGTGCTTGATCCGGCCCACCTGCTCGTCGTTCTTGAGCTTCTCGGTGACGATCTCGCGCAGCACCTCGCGGTGCTCGCCCAGCGAACGCGCGATGTTCTCGGGGTAGTGGCCGGTTTCGACCACCTTGACGACCTCGTCGAGGACCGCGACGGTGATCGGTTTCTTGATGGCCAGCACGATCGGCCGGGAGAACCGCTCGATCACCCGCTGCGTAATGCGTTCGCCGAACGCCCGGTCGGCTGTGCGGGCCAGGCGCATCAGCAGCACGATCACGCGCAGCAGCCGGAATCCGCGCAGCGCGGGGTGCGCGACCGGGATCATGCCGAGGATCTCGTACCAGCTCTGCAGCGGGAACCGCCGGTTCCACGAGTTCTCGCGCCACCGCCACAGGAACTCGGCGAAGAAGACGCCGCAGATCGCCGTGTCGATGACGAACACCGCGTGCGCGGTCTCGTGCGTCGTGTCGAAGAACGTGACGTAGCAGAGCAGCCCGAGCGAGAACACCGCGAGCACGAGCATGGCGATGTCCAGCGTGGACGTCCGGCGGGGTGCCGCGGTTGCGCTGGTCATGGTCGTGATTGTGTCTCACGTTCCCGCCCCGACCCGAGCACCCGCGCCGCACGTGGGGGTTCCGCGTCAGATCCGCATGGGTTCTCGGGCGAAGTGGCGATTCGGGCTCGGCTGGAACATCAGCGGTCGCGGCCACGACTCCGCCGATGTGGATCAGCCTGATCAGCAGGAACGGCCCGTCACCGCCCTGACGCCTTGCGCGTGGTCAGCTGGTCATCACGGCGCGGCGGACGGTGTCGCGGAGGAGTGCGCGGCGGCGCTGGTGGTCCTCCTCGGGTTCGTCGGCGGAGGCGGCGTAGACGTTGCTGACCGGCGACCAGGCCATGGACATCGAGATGACCAGCGCCATCACGTCGAACGGGTCGCCGGGGACGACCTGGCCGGCGGCCTGGGCCTCGGCGATGGCGCGGAGCTTGTGGTCGTTGCGCTGATCGGCGTCGGCCAGCAGCGGGCCGGTGGGGCGCCGCTCCATGCGCGACCAGGTGGCCAGCCGGATGAGGTCGGGGCGCAGCAGGTAGTCGTCGTAGAGGCGCACGGCCCAGTCGGCGAGGTCCGCGCTGATCGGCACGGCGTTGACGATCCGGTCCAGGGATGCCGTGAAGATCGCGTCGAACAGGGCCTCCTTGTTGCCGAAGTAGCCGTAGAGCTGGGCCTTGTTGGTGCGCGCGGTGGCCACGATCCGCTCGATGCGCGCGCCTGCGATGCCGTGCTCGGCGAACTCCTGGGTGGCGGCCTCGACGATCCGGTCCCGGGTGGCGGCTCCGCGCGAGGTCAGGGGCTTGTCGACCATTCCCGCACGATAGCAAACAGAACAGTTGGTTTGCTTTCCTCTCGGGTCGGGGTCTAGCTTGAAATAGACAGAACAGTCTGTTTGGAGGAGTTCCGATGAGGACCACGGCAGGATGGCGAGCGGACGGGCCTGCGGAGAAGCTGAACCGGGTGTCCCTTCAGCGGCGCGACCTGCGCGCCGACGACATCGCGGTGCGGGTCGACCACTGCGGGGTCTGCCACACCGATCTGCACAGCATCAACGCGGCGCGAGGCCCGGTCGTGCCGGGTCACGAGTTCACCGGGACCGTCACCGAGGTCGGCGCGGACGTGACCCGGTTCGCCGTCGGAGACCCGGTCGCGGTCGGCAACATCGTCGACTCCTGCGGCGAGTGCGCGATGTGCCGCGCGGGGCAGGAGAACTTCTGCCACGAGTTCCCGACCCTGACCTACGGCGGAACCGACCGCCACGACGGGACCACCACGCTCGGCGGCTACGCCCGCGAGTACGTGGTCCGGGAAGCCTTCACCCACGCCCTTCCCGCGGGGCTCGACGCGGCTGCTGCCGCGCCACTGCTGTGCGCCGGGATCACGGTGTGGGAGCCGCTGCGGTCCCTCGGCGTCGGCAGCGGAACGCGGGTCGCCGTCGCCGGTCTCGGCGGTCTCGGGCATCTGGCGGTGAAGTTCGCGGTCGCGCTGGGCGCCGAGGTCACGGTCATCAGCCGGACTCCCGGCAAGCTCGACGACGCCCTGCGGCTCGGCGCCCGGGACCTGCTCGTCTCCGCCGACGAGGCGCGGATGGCCGCGTCTCGGGAGCGGTTCGACGTCATCATCGACACCATCTCCGCAGCGCACGACCTCGGCCCCTACCTTCGGCTGGTGGCGATGGACGGTGCGCTCGCGCAGGTCGGCCACCTCGGTCCGGTCTCAGTGGACACGATGGACCTGCTGATCGGCCGCAAGAAGCTCACCTCCGCCGGCAGCGGCGGACGCCCGGCGACCCGGGAGATGCTCGACTTCTGCGCCGAGCACGACATCACCGCCGACGTCGAGGTCCTGCCGTCATCGCAGGTCAACGAGGCCCTGGAGCGTCTGAGCCGCAACGACGTCCGCTACCGCTTCGTCCTCGACATGTCCGATCTGGACTGAAGTTCCTCGCCCTGCCCGACGGCCGCCCTCCACGCCGCAGCTGATCACGAATCGGGGGTCGTTCACCGGCACCTGCTGATCGTTCCGGACGTTTCCGGCGCAGCTGCGGAAGTCGACGCGAGCGGGGGAGAGTTGTCGTCGGCGGGTTTCGCGCTCACTCTGGTGAGGTGGACAGCGAGAGCTACGCCCGCTTCCTGCCGGATTCCTACCGGCGGCGTGCCTCCGAAGTGGAGCCGACGTCGACCTGGTGGCACTGGCGGGACGGTCGCGTGCACATCGCGCGGGTCGCGGCTCCGGAGGCGTCCGCGCGGGTGATGGTGATCCACGGCGCCGCCGGTCACGCGGGGGCGCTGTGGCCGGTGTGCGCGCCGATCGCGGGCATGGCCGACCTGCTGCTCGCCGACCTGCCTCCCTACGGCAACACCGTCGTGCCGCGCCCGCACCGGATCCGCTACGGCGACTGGGTGGAGCTGCTGTGCGAGCTCGTCCTCGCCGAGCGGCAGCGCGATGACCGGCCGCTGGTGCTGATCGGCGCGAGCATGGGCGGGATGCTGGCCTACGAGGTCGCCGCCCGCACCGGTCAGGTGTCGGCGGTGGTCGCGACCTGCCTGCTCGATCCGGCTGATGCCGAGGTCCGTCGTCGGGCCACCCGGAGTCCGCTCGGGTTGATCCCGCCGGCCGGTCTAGCGGTGCTGGAACGGCTGGTGGGTGGTGTCCGGGTGCCGATGCGGTGGCTCGCCGACGAGCGCAAGATCAGCCGGGACCCGCAGCTCGCCGCGCTGTGCGCGGCCGACCCGCGAGGCGGCGGAGCCAGGAGCCCGATCGGCCTGCTCACCAGCTTCGTCCGCTACGGCCACACCCCGCCGGAGGACTTCGACTCGGTCCCGCTCGTCCTCGCCCACCCGGCAGCCGACGACTGGACCCCGCCGGAGCTCAGCCTCCGCTTCCTCAACCGGGTCGGAGGCCCGACCACGGTCGTGATGCTGGACAACTGCGGCCACTACCCGGCCGAAGAACCGGGGCTGACGCAGCTCGCCGAAACCCTCTACACCCTCGTCGGCAACACCCTCGGAGAGTGCGCCGAAGGCTGAACCCCGACCAACGACACCCCCGAACCGGCCCCACCAGACCATCCCGGATTTCGGTGGAAGTCGGGACCGGGACTTCGGTGGAAGTCGGGTCCCGGACTTCAGTGGAAATCGGAACTCTGATTTCCACTGAAATCGAACGGAACCGGCCCGGGGTGGTCCTTGCGGGACGTTCCCGGGCCGGATCGAGTGGGGTGCTTACTTGAGCTCGGCGCTGGACTTGCCGAGGAGGCGGCGGGCGACGATGAGCTGCTGGATCTGCTGGGTGCCTTCGAAGATGTCGAGGATCTTCGAGTCGCGGGCCCACTTCTCCAGCAGCGACTCCTCGGTGTAGCCGACGGTGCCGCAGAGCTCGACGCAGCGCAGGGTGATGTCGACGACCGAGCGGCCGGCCTTGGCCTTGGCCATCGAGGCCTGCAGCGAGTTCGGCTTGCGGTTGTCGGCCATCCACGCGGCCTGCAGCGTCAGCAGGTACGCGGCCTCGTAGTCGGCCTCCAGCTGCAGGTACGCAGCAGCGGCGGCGTGCTGGGAGTTGGCCGGGCGGTCGTAGTCGACCGTCACGCCCGCCTCGGCGAGGACCTTCGCGGTCTCCTCCAGCGCGGCCCGCGCGACGCCGATGGCCATCGCGGCGACCAGCGGCCGGGTGTTGTCGAAGGTCTGCATGACCCCGGCGAACCCGGACTTGGTGTCGATCTCCGGGGAGCCGAGCAGGTTCTCCTTCGGCACCCGGCAGTTGTCCAGCCGGATGACGGCGGTGTCGGAGGCCTTGATGCCGAGCTTGTGCTCCAGGCGCTCCACCTTGATGCCCGGACGGGTCTTCTCCACCACGAACGACTTGATCGCCGCGCGGCCGAGGGACTTGTCCAGCGTCGCCCACACGACCACGGTGTCGGCGCGTCCACCGGCGGTGACGAAGATCTTCTCGCCGTTGAGGACGTACTCGTCGCCGTCGAGCTCGGCGGTGGTGGTGATGTTGGCCGAGTCGGAGCCGGTGTGCGGCTCGGTGATGGCCATCGCCGCCCACACCTGCGCGAAGCGCTTGGCCTGCTCCTCGTTGGCGACCGAGGCGATCGCCGCGTTGCCCAGGCCCTGGCGCGGCATGGCCAGCAGCATCGCCACGTCGCCCCAGCACATCTCCATGGTGCCCAGCACCAGGTTCAGGTTGGCGCCGTTGCGGTTGCCCTTGGCGTCGTCGTCGCCGCTCTTGCGCACGCCGGCCGCGCCCGCGCCGCCTTCACCGGAGGAGTTCAGCCCGTCCAGCAGCGCGGCGAGGGTGTCGAGCTCCTTGGGGTAGGAGTGCTCGGCGCGGTCGTACTTGCGCGAGATCGGGCGGAACACCTCGGAAGCGGCCTGGTACGCCTGGTTGACCAGCGCGGTCGCCTTCTTCGGGACCTCAAGATTGATCATGAGAATAGAGTCCTTCGCGTCTCGAAGGTCCTCAGACGAGGACCGCGCCTTCCATCACGCCGATGGCCCGCAGGTCGCGGTACCAGCGCTCCACGGGGTGTTCCTTGGTGTAGCCGTGGCCGCCGAGCAGCTGCACACCCGCGTTGCCGATGAGCATTCCCTTGTCGGTGGCCAGCTTCCTGGCCAGGGCGGCTTCGCGGGCGAACGGCTTGCCCTGCTCGGCGCGCGCGGCGGCGCGCAGCGTGGTCAGCCGGATGCTCTCCAGCTCGATGCCGATGTCGGCGACGCTGAAGGCCACTGCCTGGCGGTGGCTGATCGGTTCGCCGAACGCGGTGCGCTCGTTGACGTAGGGGATGACGTAGTCGAGCACGGCCTTGCCGGTGCCTGCCGCGAGCGCGGCCCACGCCAGCCGGGAGAGCCGGACGAGGTCGGTGAACACGTCGAGCTTGCCCTCGCCGAGCAGCGCCGTCACCGGGACGTCGACCTGATCCAGGTGCACCTTGCCGGTCGCCGCCGAGCGCAGGCCCATGGCCGGTTCGGCTTCGACGGACAGCCCGGAGGTGGAGGACTCCACGAGGAACAGCGCGGGGCTTCCGTCGAGGTTCGCCGAGATGATGAACAGCTCGGCCTGCGCGGCGCGCGGGACCAGCGACTTCGCGCCGGTGAGCTGGTAGCCCTTCGGGGTGCGCTTGGCGGTGGTGCTGGGCTTGAGCGGGTCGCCGAGCGCGACGTGCTCCTGCAGCGCCAGCGCGGCGGCGGGCACGTTCTCACCGGCGAAGGCGGGCAGGTAGGTGGCCTGCTGGTCCTCGTCGCCCCACAGCGTGAGCGCGGTCGAGACGGCCGAGGGCGCGAGCACCGAGATGGCCAGGCCCATGTCGCCGTGCGCGAGAGCTTCGGTGACCAGCACGTTGGTGACCGCGGAGCGCTCGGTGCCGATGCCGCCGAGGGACTCGGGGATGCCGACCGCGCTGAGCCCCAGCTCGGCGGAGCGCTCCAGCAGGTCGGCCGGCGGGGCGAGCTTGGCGTCGGCGTCCACGGCGGCGGGCCGCAGCTGCTCGGCGGCGAACTCCCGGACCGTCTCGGCGATGAGCGACTGCTCTTCATCGGGTTCGAGGTCGAAGAGGTCCTTGGCCGGGGCGGGGGTCAGCCGCGCGGGCTCGTTGTGGCCCTGGATCTTCTTGAAGGACCTGGTCGCGGCGCCGGCGGCCTTGAAGCCGGTCCTGGTACCGGACTGCACCAGGGTCTCGAACTGCTTGCGCAGCCCGAACTTGTCGATGATCGGCGCGCTGGCGATCTTGGTCAGGGCGGCGAGGCCGAGGCCCATGGCGTCGCGCTTCCGAGCGCCGCCAGCCTGTCCCCGATGGGCGTTTGACACGGTGCGTCTCCAATCGGCCGGCTTCGGCCGGGCATTACCTACTGACGAGTAAAATAACGTGCCTCGGTGTCGCCGCGCCAGAGAGGTCGATCACGGCTTGCTTGCTTTTGCGCGCCGGGGATGGTTGAGGAGCCCGTTTCCGGTGGCCGGTGAAGCGATTGGCTAGTATCACTGGCCGATTGTGTAGCGGGGGTCACATGTCGCTGGAGCAGCTGTACTGGGTGCTGCTCGCTGGTGCCTTGGTGCTGCTGGCGGGTGTCGTGGGCACCCGCGTCGCGCGCGGGGCGGGACTGCCCAGCCTGCTGCTGTTCCTCGCGCTGGGCGTGCTGCTCGGCGAGGACGGGCTCGGCATCGAGTTCGACGACGCCGAGCTGGCCCGCAACGTGGGCACGACGGCGCTGGCGGTGATCCTCGTCGAAGGTGGTCTGACCACGAAGTGGTCGGACGTGCGAAAACTCGTGGCACCCGCCGGAATCCTGGCGACCGTCGGCGTCGGCGTCAGCCTCGTCGTCACCGCCGCGGGCGCGCACTTCCTGCTGGGCTTCGACTGGCAGCTGGCGCTGCTGCTCGGCGCGATCGTGTCCTCGACGGACTCGGCGGCGGTGTTCTCGGTGCTGCGGGTGCTGCCACTGCCCCGGCGCGTGGCCGGACTGCTGGAGGCCGAGTCGGGTTTCAACGACGCGCCCACGGTCATCCTGGTGCTGCTGTTCAGCGTGACCCCTCTCGTGTTCTCGCCGGGGCACGTCGTGGTGAGCCTGGGCTACGAGCTGGGGGTCGGAGCGCTGCTCGGGCTCGGCGTCGGCTTCCTGGGCGCCGTGGTGCTGCCGCGCATCGCCCTGCCCGCGTCCGGGCTGTACCCGCTGGCCTCGTTCGGGCTCGGGTTCGTCGCCTTCGCCGGGTCCGGCGCCGTGCACGCCAGCGGTTTCATCGCCGCCTACCTGTGCGGGGTGGTGCTGGCCAACAGCGGGCTCCCGCACCGCTCGGCGACCCGGTCGTTCGCCGAAGGGCTCGCCTGGCTGGCCCAGATCGGGCTGTTCGTGCTGCTCGGCCTGCTGGTCACGCCCACCGGTTTGACGGTGGAGATCATCCCGGCACTGGTCGTCGGGCTGGTGCTGCTGCTGCTCGCGCGACCGCTGGCGGTGGTGCTGTCGCTGATCTGGTTCCGGGTGCCGTTGCGGGAGCAGGCGTTCCTGTCCTGGGCGGGCCTGCGCGGCGCGGTGCCGATCGTGCTCGCCACCTTCCCGGTCGTGCAGGGCGTCCCGAACAGCCAGCGGTTGCTGGACATCGTGTTCGTGCTGGTCATGGTGTTCACCGTCGTGCAGGGCCCGAGCCTGCGGCCGTTGGCCCGGTGGCTGGGCATCCTGCCGCGCGAGGCGACGCGGGAGGTCCTGGTCGAGGCCGCCCCGCTGGACGTCCTCGACGCCGAACTGCTGTCGATGTCGGTGCCGCCGGACTCCGCCATGCACGCGGTCACGGTCCGCGAGCTCCGGTTGCCGGAGCCCGGCGTCGTCACCCTGATCATCCGGGACCGGCACACCTTCGTCCCCAGCCCGGAGACGGGCATCGAAACCGGCGACGAGCTGTTCATCGTCACCACGGTCGCCCAGCGCCAGGCCACCGAGAACCGCCTCCGCGCGGTCAGCCGCCGAGGCCGCCTCGCCCACTGGTTCGGCGAGCGCGGCGACCCGGCCTGACGCTGTTCAGCTCCGCCGCGCGACCTCTGCGGTCAGCACCTCGGATTCGTGGCGCGCGCGGATGCGGCCGAAGGTCCAGATCGTCAGGGCGTGCGCCACGGCCAGCACCAGGAGCAGCACGCCGATCCGGCCGACCACCGTCTTGGGCTCGCCGCCCAGGTCCATCGGCAGGATCGCGATGAGCGCGACCAGGCCGAGCGTCGCCAGGTGGAACACGACGGTCACCAGCTGGTTCAGCGGCCCCGCGTTGTCCCCGAGCTCGCGGAGGTAGGCGGTCCCGCTGCGCCGCAGCAGGTGCCCGTCCACGGCGACCAGGAGGATTCCGGCGATCAGGAACGTCAGCAACGATGTCATCGGACGTCTCCTTCCCTCGCTTGCTGCGGTACCCGGTGATCGACCGCCGGGAAACCGAGATCAACCGAAAGCACCAACCGCGCGCTTCCCGGAACGAGCGACCGCGTCTGCCGTATCTTCGGGACATGCCGGAGGAACGCGATTCGGGCGGTGCGGCGCAGCGGCCGCTGCTGGTCTTGGGCAAGATCGCCGAGATCCTCAACGCCTTCACGCTGAGCCGTCCCGAGCTGACCCTGCGGGAGATCCAGCAGATCACCGGGTTGCCGCAGTCCACGGTGCAGCGGCTGGTGACCAACCTCGTCGCGCACGGATTCCTGGACCGCGCGGAGGACCGGTTCCGCATCGGCGTCCGGATGGCCTACTGGGGGGCGGCGGCCGGCAAGGACCTGGACGTGCTGGGCGTGGTCAACCCGGTGCTCAAGGACCTCCGCGACATCACCGGTGAGACCGCGTGCTTCTTCCGCGCCGAGGGAACGCACCGGGTGTGCGTGGCGGTCGCCGAGACCCGCCACGCACTGCGCCGGGAGGTCTCGGTCGGCAGCATCGCGCCGATCACGGTCGGCTCGGCCGGCAGGGTCCTGCTCGCGTGGGGACCCGCATCGGCCGAGCGCGCGCTGGCGGAGGAGCTTCCGCAGCTGACCGAGAGCACCGTGACCGACCGGGACGAGCTCGCCCGGCTGATCAAGAAGACCGCGGCCGACGGCTACGCGATCACCGTCGGCGAGCGGGTCGACGGCGCTTCCGGCCTGGCCGCACCGGTTTTCGACGCGAGCGCGGAACTCCTGGGCGCGGTGATGGTGCACGGGCCGACGCTGCGGATGCCCTACGAGCGGTGCGAGGCGTGGGTCGACGTGGTGATCGAGCACGCCGAGCGCATCACGCGCGCGCTCGGCGGCCGGCTCCCGCGCTGACCTCTCACCGGCAGGTCCCCTCCGTCCCCAGCGCCCACGGGAACGCGGTGGCGCTGGACCGGGAGCCCTGGGCGGCGCGGGAGCGGTTGGGCTCGCCGAGCTCGTCCAGCACTCCGCCCGACAACGCGACCAGCCGGGCGAAGACCTCCGTGCTCAGCCAGTCCGGGCGCAGCGCGAACAGCAGGTCCTCGGTGGCGGCGTTGCCGCTGGCGCCGGGCGCGAACGGGCAGCCGCCGAGACCGCCCAGCGCCCCGTCGACCTCCTCGGCCCCGGCCTGGACCGCGGCGAGCGTGTTGGCCACGCCCAGCCCCCACGTGTCGTGCCCGTGGTAGACGATCCGGCGCTGCGGGGTGCGCTCGGCGACCTGCGTGATCAGGCTGCTGACCTGCGCGGGAACGGCCTGGCCCAGGGTGTCGGCCAGGACGACGTCGGCGGCGCCGTCGGCACGCGGATCGGCGGCGATGTCCAGCACCCGCTGCTCGGGCACGTAGCCGTCGAAGGGGCAGGTGAACGCGGTGGCGATGCACAGCTGGATCCGGCCGCCCGCCTCCCGGCTCAGCTCCACGGCGCGCGGCATCGCGGCCATGCTGTCCTCAGTGGACCGTCCGATGTTGGCCTGGTTGTGCGCGTCCGAGGCCGACAGGCAGTACTGGAAGTTGACGGCCCCGGCAGCGGCGGCCCGCTCCACGTGGCGCGGCGTCGCCACCCACACCCAGCAGCGCGCCCGCTCCTCGGCGGTGAGCGCCTCGACGACCTCCAGCGTGTTGGCCATCGAGGGGACCAGGTCGGGGCGGGCCAGCGAACCGACCTCGACGTTCGGCACGCCCAGGGCCAGCAGCTCCCGGACGATCGAGACCTTGCGCTCGGTGGACAGCTGCTTGCCGGTCAGCTGCAGGCCGTCCCGCAGCGTCACGTCCCGCAGCGTGGCCTGCGGCCGGAATCCGTGCGTCATTTCCGCTCCTCGGTGTTCTCGGACGTCGTGACCAGCAGCGAACCGAGCACCTCCGCGGTGTGCTCACCGAGCTCGGGGCCGGGTGTGCGCAGCGGCAGCGAAGTGCGGCCGATGACCGGCACGACACCGGGGAAGCCGACGTCGACCGGCTCGTCGCCGCCGGTGTCCACGCGCATGTCCTGGATCATGTCCCGCGCCCGGTACTGCTCGTCCTCGCAGATGTCGGCGGCGGTGTAGATCGGGCCGGCCGGCACGCCCGCCTCGTCCAGGGCCGCCAGCACGTCGTCGCGGGAGCGGGCCGAGGTCCAGTCGCCGATGGCCCGGTCCAGCTCGTCGCGGCGCGCCCAGCGCCCGGCGTTGGTCGCCAGGGCCGGGTCTTCGGCCAGGTCGGGACGTCCGATCGCCTGCATGTAGCGGCGGAAGATGGAATCGCCGTTGCCCGCGATGACCACGCTGCTGCCGTCACCGCACGGGTAGGCGTTGGTGGGCGCGATGCCCTCCATCCGGCCGCCGACGCGCTGCCGCCGCACCCCGTGCGCGAGGTGGTCGGGGACCAGCGACTCCATCATCGAGAAGACCGCCTCGTGCAGGGCGATGTCGACGACCCGGTCGGCCAGCGGCGTTCCCGTTCCGCGCCCCGACCTGCGCTCCAGCAGCGAGACGACGATCCCGAAGGCCGCGTGCAGCCCGGCGATGGAGTCCCCGATGGACACCCCGACCCGCGAGGGCGGCCGGTCGGCCTCGCCCACGAGCTCCCGCATGCCGCCCATGGCCTCGGCGACGGCGGCGAACCCGGGTTGCTGCGAGAGCGGCCCGGTCTGGCCGAACCCGGAGATGCGGGCCAGCACCACGTCGGGGTTTGCGGCTTCCAGCGCCTCCGGTCCCAGGCCCCACTTCTCCAGCGTGCCGGGGCGGAAGTTCTCCAGGACCACGTCGCAGTGCCGGACCAGCTCCAGCACCGTCGCTCTTCCCTCGTCGCTGCGCAGGTCCAGGACCACGGACTTCTTGTTCCGGTTGATGGTGTGGAAGAACATCGACGTGGAGCCGCCGTGCAGCCGCCAGCCGCGCAGCTCGTCGCCGGTGCCCGGCCGCTCGACCTTGATCACTTCGGCGCCGAAGTCGGCCAACATCCGGCCGGCCGTCGGCGCGGCGATGTAGTTGCCCAGTTCGAGGACGCGCACGCCCTCCAGCGGATACCGGGTGCTGTCGTTGCCCATTGCTTCCCTCTTCGCGAAAGGTGGTTCTACAGAACGAGGCTGAGCGCCAACACGGGCCCCATGGCCACCACCGAGGCGACGGACACGCCGACCGAGCAGGTCTTGAGGGCGCCCCGGGTCGTCTGGCCGAGCAGCGACTGCAGCAACCAGAAGGTGTTGCTGGTCAGGTGGACCATGAACAGCGATCCGGCTCCCGCGGCGAGCGCGATGAGCACCGGGTTGACACCCAGGACGGGAGCCAGCGGGGCGAGCAGACCGGCCGCGGTGATCGCCGAGATGGTCACCGAGCCGACCGCCACGTGCAGGACGGCGGCCATCAGCCAGACCACGAGCAGCGGGGCGAAGGTGTTGGCGGAGAAGAACTCGCCCAGGATGTCGCCGAGGCCGGCCTGGTCGATGACTCCGGCGAGGCAGCCGCCGACGCCGTTGAGCAGCAGGATCTGGCCGCTGTCCCGCAATCCGCGGCTCAGCGAGGCGTCCAGCGCGGACTGGCCCAGGTGGCGGTGGCCGACCAGGCAGGTGCCGACGAGTCCGAGCAGCAGTGCGACGACCGGGTCCGACAGCAGCGCCAGCACGGGGTTGTGCAGGTCCACCGCGTCGGCGAGGGCACCGGCGGCGATGAGCAGGAGGGCGGCCAGCAGCGGGCCGAACGCCAGCAGCAGCGGCGCCTGCTCGCCGGTTTCCCGCGCGACCATCGCGCCGGGCCCTTCGGTGCGGACCGGCTCGTCCGGGGTGGTGGCGGGCAGCTCGTCGAGCTCGGGATTCCACCAACCTCGGGTGAGCACGAAGGTCATCAGCGAGATCGAGATCGCCACGGTCGGGATGATCACGACCAGCCCGTAGAGCAGGTAGGTGCCCAGCGGCACGTGCAGCAGCCCGGCGAGCGCCAGCGCGCCGACCCCGGGAACGGTGAACACGATGCCGCACTCCAGCGAGATGGCCAGCGCGGTGGCCATCCTCGCGGTGCCGTAGCGGCCGAGCTTCGGGGCGATCGCCCTGGCCAGCGGCGCGGAGATGATCAGCAGCACGTCCAGGAAGATGGACTGCAGGAAGGTCGCGATGGTCAGGCCCATCGCGTGCGGCAACCGGTCGGGGCCGAATCTGCGCAGCAGCAGTTCCACCAGCCGGTCGATGGCCCGCAGATCGCGCAGCACGGCGCCGATCAGCACGCCGAAGGCGACCAGCAGGCCGATCTCGGCCATGATGTCGCCGAACCCGGTGGTGATCGCGTCGACCGTCTTCTCCACGCCGAGTCCGGTGGAGAGTCCCAGGTAGCAGGCGCCCAGGACCAGCGCGATCACCGGGTTGAGCTTGAACCTGACGATGAGCAGCACGATGGCCGCCACCGCCACGCCCGTGTTGATCAGGATTGCCGTGTCTGACATGTGGGTCCGTTCCGTCGTGCGCCGTTGCACTGCGCTGACGAGCAGCGGCTCACATTATGAACATCAACCCACGATGAGAGTCAACGGTTTCGGGCGAGGACGGTGACGGCCTCGGTCTCGCGGTCGGCTACTCCTTCGACGGCGCCTGCAGCGGTCGCAACCGCAGCCAGAGGATGAACAGCGCGCCGACGACCAGCATCGACAACCCCGTCCACAGGTTGATGTTGATGCCCTGCGCCTTGTCGAGCTCGGCGGCGTCGGGGGAGATCCCGGCGGCGCTGATGAGCAGGCCGTAGACGAGGAACAGGCCGCCGATCACCGTTCGGACGTCGAAGAGCTGCGACGCCGTGCCGGACTTGCGCTCCAGGTCGTCGATCTCGGCTGCGTGGTGGGCGATCTCGGTTTCTTCGCGCGGTTTTTCGGCCATCGCGGGCTCCTAGAGGGTGAACGGGATGTAGCAGAGGGCGGACAGGATCAGCGCGCTCCAGCCGAGAACGGCCGGCTTGCGGTACCACGCGTCGTCACCGGGGGCCACGACTCCCTTGTCCCGGGCGGAGGCCCGGCTGTAGACCAGCCCTTCGAGCTCGGCGGCGGGCTTCGGCTTGGTCGCCAGCGCGATCGGGACGCTGACCAGCAGGTCGACCGCGAAGGCGATCATCGATGCGGTCATGTTCGCGTCCTGGTCGGAGCCCATCTCCACGATGCCGGCCTGGTAGGAGAAGTAGAACGCGATCGGTGCCGCGGTTCCCAGCAGCAGGCCCCAGAAACCGGCCTTGGCGGTCATCCGCTTCCAGAACAGGGCCAGGATGAACGTCGCGAACAGCGGGACGTTGAAGAAGGCGAACAACGTCTGCATGTAGTTCATGATGTTGCTGAACGACGCCGCCAGGAACGCCGTGCCCATGCCGATGACCACGCCGATCGCGGTGATCGCCCGGCCCACCTTCAGGTAGTGCCCGTCGGGCATGTGCGGCTTGATGTAGGCGCGCCAGATGTCGGTGGTGAACACCGTGTTGAAGCTCGACACGTTGGCCGCCATGCCCGCCATGAACGAGGCCATCAGGCCCGTGACCGCGAGACCGAGCACGCCGTTGGGCAGCAGGTCGCGCATCAGGATCGGGATCGCGTCGTTGTAGTCGTAACCACCGGTCTTGCCGATCGTCGGCTCGATGACCATCGCGATGATGCCCGGCAGCACCACGATCAGCGGGATGAAGATCTTCGGGAACGCTGCGATCAGCGGGGTCCTGCGCGCGGCCGAGAGGTTCTTGGCCGACAGGGATCGCTGCACCTCGGCGAAGTTCGTCGTCCAGTAGCCGAAGGAGATCGCGAAACCGAGGCCGAGGGTGATGGTCAGCCAGTTGGTGCCCAGCGGGTTGGTCTCGCCGAAACCCGTTCCGGCCCAGGTGGACAGGAACATCTCGCCCTGCTGCGAGGTGACCTTCTCGATCAGCCCGTCGATGCCGCCGACCCGGACCAGTCCGAGCACGGTCAGCGGGATCAGCGCGGCGACGATCACGAAGAACTGCAGCACCTCGTTGTAGATCGCCGAGGACAGCCCGCCGATGACGATGTAGGCGAGCACGAAGATCCCGGCCAGCAGGATCGAGATCGGCAGCGGCCAGCCCAGCAGCGCCTTGAGCACGATCGCCAGCGCGTAGAGGTTCACCCCGGCGATCAGCACCGAAGCGACCGCGAAGATGACCGCGCTGAGCAGGTGCGACGAGCGGCTGAACCGCAGCAGCAGGAACTCGGGAACGCTGCGCACCTTCGAGTTGTAGTAGAAGGGCATCATCACCAGGCCGAGGAACACCATGGCCGGGATCGCGCCGATCCAGTACCAGTGCACCGTGTAGGCGCCGTACTGCGCGCCGTTGGCGGCCATGCCCAGGATCTCGGTTGCTCCGAGGTTGGCCGAGACGAACGCCAAACCCGTGACCCACGCCGGCAGCGCTCGGCCTGCCAGGAAGAAGTCAAGGCTGTTGCTGACGCTGCGGCGCGCGGCCAGCGCGATGCCGAGGACCACGGCGAAGTAGATGACCAGGATGAGCGTGTCCATCCAGTTCATCGACAACCTGAGGTCGTCCGCTGCCAGTGCCATGGTTCCCATCTCCGTCGTTGTCGCGAACGATGTTCGACCAGTCGGACATCGTTCGGGACGGTACGGGAGTGATGAACGTCCGGTCAATCATCCGTTCGCAGTGCGGTTTGATGGTCCGATCGGACGTGAAGCCTTGTGGCGCCGAAACTTTCACAAGATCCACAGTGGAACTGCTGCGGACGTCACGCCTCGGTGGCGGCGGCCAGGAAGTCTTCGCGCGCAGGCGAATTGGTGTGCTGCGGCCACAGCGCGTGCAGCGGCACGAACGTGGGTGGGAGCAGTTCGAGCACCTGCACGGTGCCGCCCGCGGCGGGTCCCGCGGCCGCGGTGACCAGCGCGAGGTCGCGGGTGCCCTGCACCGCGGTGACCGGAGGCGTGCCCTGGATGGGATTGCGCCGGATGTCCGGTTCGAAACCGGCCTGGCGGCAGCACTCGATCAGCAGGTCGGTGTAGCCGGAACGTCCCGGCAGGCCCCACACCACGATCGTCTCGTCGGCGAGCTCCCCGAGCTCGACCGAATCGCGCCGCGCGAGCCGGTGATCGGCGGCCACCGCCACCCGGAGCCGGTGGTGCGCCAGCGTGGTGGCGACCAGCCCGCGGTCGGGCGCCATGCCGCGGCACAGCCCGAGGTCGAGCTCCCCGGCCACCAGCCCGTCGGTGAGCTCGCCCGGGTAGCGCTGGTTGACCTGCGTGGACAGCTCCGGCTGCACGTCGTGCACCCGGTGCAGCAGCGCGGTCACCTCGTCCCCGGTGACCGCGGGGGTGTGGCCGATCCGCAGCACGTCGGCCTCGCCGCGCCCGATCCGCCGGGCGCGCAGCAACGCCGACCGGGCGGCGCCGTGCAGCAGCCTCGCGTCGGCGATCAGCGCCTCACCGGCGGGCAGGACGGTCAGCTTCGCACCGGCGCGGTCGAGCAGTTCCACGCCCACCTCGCGCTCCAGCGCGCGGATCGAGGTGGACAGCGCTTGCTGCGACAGGTGCAGGCGTCGCGCCGCCCGCGTGAAACCGCCCTCTTCCGCGACCGCGATGAGATGACCGAGCTTGTTCAGGTCGAGCGTCATCGGGATCGGACCGCCGAGCGGATCGGGTTGCAGCGCACGTGCCGACCGTATCCCCAGGTCGGCGACGTGCGCAGCCCGTTGCTCCGATGAGCCGGCGTGGGCGCCCCCTCCGCACCCGCGCCGGCTCCCGCTCGCCCTCGGTCAGCGAGTGGTGTAGCCACCGTTGGGGAACAGCGTCTGCCCGGTGAACCACCAGCCCTCGGTGGCCAGGTGCCGGATGATCGGGACGATGTCCTCGATCTTGGTCAGCTGACCGCCCAGCGCCTGGGACTTGTGGAACTCGACGCGCTCCGGCGTCTCCTGCGGGTAGAAGAACGGGGTGTCCATCGGGCCCGGTGCGACCACGTTCACCGAGATCCCGCGGTCGGCGAACTCCTTGGCGGCGGCCCGGGTGAAGTGCTCCAGCGGGGCCTTGCCGCCGGCGTAGGTGGAGTAGCCGTCGGTGAAGGCGGCCAGCAGCGACGTTCCCAAGCTGATGATCTTGCCGCCGTCGTTGAGGCGCCGCCCGGCCTCCTGGATGAAGAAGTAGCCGGCCTTCGCGTTGACCGCGAACATCCGGTCGAACTCCTCCTCCGAGGTCTCCAGGATCGGCTTGCGCAGCACCATCCCCGTCGTGTTCACCGCGATGTCGAGACCACCGAAGGTGTCCACCGCCGTGTCGAAGAGCCGCCGCACGTCGGCGACCGCGGTCAGGTCGGCCTGCACCGCTACGGCCTGGCTGCCGGCTTCCTGCACCGCTCGCACGGTCTTCTCGGCGTCGGGCGCCGAGGACTCGCTGTGGTAGTGCACGACGATCTTCGCGCCGTCCTCCGCGAGCGTCCGCGACAGCAGGCCGCCGAGGTTCTTCGCGCCTCCGCCGACCAGCACGACCGCGTCCCGCACACCGTCCGAAACCATCGTCCCTCCTCGTCATCGACTCCCGAGCCCGACGCTAGGCGCGGGATCGGCCGGAGGGGAAACACGAACAACTGGTGAGCCCACAAAGGACTTGTGTAGTCGCAGGTCATCGTCGTCGGCGGAGCCGGTCGGTCCGCTTCGGATCATCGTCGGCGAAACCTCCCTGAGGCGGCCGGAGATCCCCTACACTTCGCCGCGACATGCGCGCGCCGTTGCTGGGAGGGCCACGTGGCGACCTGGGAAGACCTGAGCACGTTCATCCGCACGGAGTACCAGCCGGCTCCGGAGGACGATGACAACGAGGAGCTGGAGGAAGAACCGGAGTTCCGGATCATCGAGTCCAGCGAGGAGGAGATCCGGATCCTCGTCGAGTACGAGGACGACCGCAGCCAGATCGTCATCGTCGCTCGCGAGCGGCTCGACGACTCCGAGGACTGGGTGCAGGTGGTCTCGGTGATCGGCCGAGCCGACCAGGTCGACCTGCACAAGCTCCTCGACGAGCTGGGCCAGACCTCGGTGGTGTGCGGTGCGGTGGTCATCGGCGAGCACGTCGTGCTCCGGCACGCCGTCCCGCTGGTCAACCTCGACATCAACGAGTTCGTCGACCCGCTGAACTTCGTCGCCGAAACGGCCGACCACCTCGAGGAGATGTTCTTCCCCGAAGACGACTACTGATCCGGTCAGCCGGTGGCGTCGCGGGCGAGGCGGCGCCACCGGCGCGGATCAGCCGACCGGGGTCGGAATCGCGGTGTCCGCGCGCCTTTCCGGCTTGGTCGCCGCTGCGGTGGCCATCAGGACGACGCTCACGGCGGCCAGCGCGGCGCCGACCCACAGCGGTGAGGTGAAGCCGAGCCCGGCCGCGATGGTCAGGCCGCCGAGCCACGCGCCGAGCGCGTTGCCCACGTTGAACGCCGCGATGTTGATGGCCGAGGCCATCGTCGGCGCGTCGCCGCCGTAGGTCATCACCCGGGTCTGCAGCGGCGGCACGGTGCCGAAACCGAAGCCGCCCATCAGCAGGATCGCCACGACGGTGATCACCTTGAACCCGGCGAGGAGCCCGAAGGCCGCCATCACGGCGGTCAGGCCGACGAGCAGCACCAGCATCGTCGCGTCGAGGTTGCGGTCGGCCATCCGCGCGCCGAACAGGTTGCCCGCGAACAGGCCCACGCCGAACACCAGCATCAGCCACGGCACGGTGCCGGCCGCGAAGCCGGAGACCTCGGTGACCAGCGGCGCGATGTAGGTGAAGGCGCCGAACATGCCTCCGAAGGCCAGGATCGTGATCGCCACGGTCCACCACACCTGCGGGTGGCGCAGCGCGGTGAGCTCGGCCCGCAGCCGCGTCGGGGCCACGTCGGCGTCGACCTTCGCGCCGGGCACCAGCAGCTGGATGCCGACCAGCGCGACCAGTCCGATCGCGGTGATCGCCCAGAACGTCGAGCGCCATCCCAGCGCCTGCCCCAGGAACGTGCCCAGCGGCACGCCCAAGACGTTCGCGGTGGTCAGGCCGGTGAACATGATCGCCACGGCGCCGGCCTTGCGGTTCGGCGGGACCAGCGCGGCGGCGACCACCGAGCCGATTCCGAAGAACGTGCCGTGGGTGAGCGCGGCGAGGATCCGGCCGGCCAGCATCAGCTCGTAGGCCGGGGCGACGGCGGAGAGCAGGTTGCCCGCGATGAACAGGAACATCAGCGAGACCAGGACCTTCTTGCGCGGAAGCCTGGTGACGGCGGCGGTCAGGAAGATCGCACCGACCGCCACGGCCAGCGCGTACCCGGAGATCAGGTAGCCGGCGACCGGGATGCTGACGTCGAAGTCGCCTGCCACCTCCGGGAGCAGGCCCATGATGACGAACTCGGTCAGGCCGATGCCGAACCCGCCGAGTGCGAGGGCCACGAGTGCAACGGGCATCCCCGTACGCTCCTTAAGTGCGTTTGTGGGTAGATAGCGTGCGCAGGTAGTTGCACACGCGTCATAAATAGTTGCACGCGCGCTCTATCGGCGCAAACGGCTACAGTGGGGAAGAGGTGGACGTCACCGGCAGGGGAGGTGTGCAGTGGGGATCGCCGACGATGCGGTGGAGATCCGGGCGCGCGGCTGGCGCACGCTCGCAGCCCTGCACGGCAGGATCGAGACCGCGCTGGAGAAGGCGCTGCAGGCCGATCACGGCCTGTCGGTGGTCGAGTACACCGTGCTCGACGCGCTGAGCAGGCAGGACGGCTGGCACATGCGGATGCAGCAGCTCGGCCGCGCCACGGCTCTCAGCGGCAGCGCCACGACGCGCCTGGTCAGCAGGCTCGAAGACCGGATGCTGCTGACCCGGGTGCTGTGCCGCGACGACCGCCGCGGCATCTACACCGAGCTCACCGACGACGGTCGCGCGCTGCTGGAGAAGGCCAGGCCCACCCACGACGAGACCCTGGAGAAGGCGCTCGCGGAGGCCGAGCAGGTCCCCGAGCTCGCTCCGCTGGTCGAGGCGTTGCACCGGCTACCGCAGCTCGGCGAGTAGATGCCCGCGACGGCAGCGACCATCGCGGCCCCGGGCCGCCGCAACGAGGACCACTTCGCGATCGGTCCCGACTGGGCGTTCGTCCTCGACGGCGCCACCGCTCCGGCGGGGGTCGACAGCGGCTGCGTGCACGACGTCGTCTGGCTCGTCCGGCATCTCGGCGGGGCGCTCGCCGAACTGCTCACGACCAGCGACGACGCGCTCACCGACGTCCTGGCCGAGGCGATCGACCGCGTCCGCCGGGCCCACGCCGACACCTGCGACCTCAACAACCCGAACAGCCCGTCCTCGACGGTGACGCTGCTGCGGCTCCGCGACCAGGCGGAACACCTGGTCCTGGCCGACAGCCCGCTGGTCCTCGACGTCGACGGCGAGGTCCGCACGATCGTCGACGGGCGCATCGACCGCCTCCCCAGCTACACCCGCGAAGCGGTGGCCGAACTCCGCAACTCCCGGGACGGGTTCTGGGTCGCCTCAACGGTTCCCGAAGCCGCCCACCACGCCGTCACCGGCACGACCGAGCCGTTCCGCAGGGCGGCCCTGCTCACCGACGGCGCCTCCCGCCACGTCGACCACTTCGCCCTCACCGACTGGCCCGGCCTCCTCGACCTCCTCGACGAGCGAGGCCCAGCCAGCCTCCTCGCCGAGGTCCGCCGAGCCGAGACCAACGGCACTCCACCGAGAAGAGCCAAGCACCACGACGACGCCACAGTCATCCACTGGACGCCCTGACCCACCCGTTGACCGGATTTCAGTGGAAATCAGGGTTCCGAGTTCCACTGGAATCGGGTTCCCGAGTTCCACTGAAATCCGGTCACCCCGGCGGGGCGGAGGGATGACGGTGGAGGTGGGGTCAGAGGAGGTCGGCGAGAGTGATGGCGTCGTGCGGGGCGTGGGCCTTGATGTCGTTGTCGAAATAGGCGTAGACGTCGCGAGTTCCGGCCACCGGGGCCGGGGCGGCGATGGTGTGGTCGGTGGTGGGCGAGTCGCCCCGGCGCCAGGCTTCGATCAACCGCGCCCAGCGGGCGAGGTCGTCGTCGCTGTAGCCGCTGGCGTAGAGCTCTTCGGCGCCGTGGAAGCGCAGGTAGACGAAGTCGCTGGTGACGTCCTCCAGATGCGGCCAGCTCCCGGCCGCATCGGCCACGACCAGGGCGATGTCGTGCTCCCGCAGCAGTGCGACGGCTTCGGCGGTGGCGAAGCTGGAGTGCCGGACCTCCAGGGCGTGGCGCATCGGCCGGTCCGCGTCGGTCTCGGTGAGCGCCCGGCCGCCCAACCGCTCGTCGTGCCGCGCAGCGAGGTCGGCCGCCTGCGCGGTGCTGCGCGGCAGCAGCGAGAAGAACTCCACCAACCGCTCCGGCTCGAAGCGCAGCGACGGGGGCAGCTGCCACAGCATCGGGCCGAGCTTGCCTCCCAGCGCCAGCACACCGGAGGCCAGGAAGTTCGCCAACGCCGTCTCGACACCGCGCAGCCGCTTCATGTGCGTGATGTACCGACTGCCCTTCACCGAGAACACGAAGTCGTCGGGCGTCTGCTCGGCCCACCGCTGGTAGCTCTCGGGCCGCTGCAACGAGTAGAACGACCCGTTGAGCTCCACGCTGCTCATCCGCGCGGCCAGGAACCCCAGCTCCTCCCCGCGCCGCAACCCCTCCGGGTAGAACGGCCCCCGCCAAGGCCCGTACAC
>NZ_SMKS01000070.1:0-29494 GCF_004348435.1 Saccharopolyspora terrae
GCCCCGAACCGAAGTTCCACTGAAGTCCGGTTCCGGATTTCCACTGAAATCGGGGTCTGAGTTCCACTGAAATCGGGGAGGTGGGTGGGGGTTGGGGTGGTCATGTGCGGATTGCGTTGAGGTAGGCCGTTCGTTCGCCTCCACCGTCGACGGTGATCGTCGAACCGGTGACGTAGGAGGCCAGCGGTGAGGCCAGGAAGAGGCAGGCGTTGCCGACGTCGGACGGCTCGGCCAGGCGTCCCATGGGGACGATCGAGCTCAAGTCCGTCTCGCCGTAGTGGTCGGCTTGGTCCTCCGAGCGGACCAAACCCACGACCACGCCGTTGACGCGCACGTCGGGTGCGAGTTCCTGGGCGAGCGTGCCGGTGAGGTTGTCCAGGCCCGCCTTGGCGGCTCCGTAGGCCGCGGTGCCCGGTGAGGGACGGCGACCGGAGACGCTGCTGATGTTGATGATCGAGCCCCCGGACTCCACAAGCGCGTCCCGCGCGTGCTGAGCGAGCAGCAGGGGCGCCATCAGGTTCAGCTCGACCACCTTGCGGTGCAACCGGATCGACGCGCCGGCGGTGTCGGCGACCGGAGTGCCACCCGCGTTGTTGACCAGCACGTCCAGCCGCCCGGAGCGCTGCCGGACGTTGCCGATCAGCTCGGCGACCTGCTCGCTCTCCCGGACGTCGACCTGCGCGAAGTGCGCGGTGGCCGAGCCGTGCGAGGGCAGCTCGTCGACCGGTGTGCGGGCGCAGACGTGGACCTCCGCCCCTGCGCGCAGGAACGTCTCGGCGATGCCCGCGCCGAGGCCTCGCGTTCCCCCCGTCACCAGCACGACCCGGCCGGTGAGGTCGATCTCGATGCCCATCCGCCGCTCCCTGCGTTCTCGCCCCTGGCGGGGTGTCCTGCGGTGTTGCTACGGTAACAACCCAACCAAACAAGTGCTAGGTTTGGCAGGTGGCATGGGCACGCAAATCGAACGGCGGGACGGCGGAATCGTGGTCCTCACCGTCGACCACCCACCGGTGAACGCACTGCCGGTCAAGGGGTGGTTCGACCTCGCCGAGGCGCTGCGCGACAGCGGTGCCGATCCGCAGACCAGGGTCGTGGTGCTGCGCGCCGAGGGACGCGGCTTCAACGCGGGTGTGGACATCAAGGAACTGGCCGCCGATCCCGGCCACGACAAGCTCGTCGCCGTCAACAACGGCTGCTACGAGGCGTTCAAGGCCGTCTACGAGTGCCCGGTGCCGGTGATCAGCGCGGTGCAGGGGTTTTGCGTGGGCGGCGGCATCGGCCTGGTCGGCAACTCCGACGTGATCGTCGCCAGCGACGACGCGACCTTCGGCCTCCCGGAGGTGGACCGGGGAGCCCTCGGCGCGGCCACGCACCTGTCCCGCCTGGTGCCGCAGCACATGATGCGCGCCATGTTCTACACCGGGCAGACGGCCACCGCGCAGCAGCTGGCCGAGTTCGGCTCGGTGCACAGAGTCGTTGCGCGCGAAGGACTCCTGGACGCCGCGCTGGAGGTGGCCGCCGACATCGCAGCCAAGAACCCGCTGGTGATCCGCAAGGCCAAGGCCGCGCTCAACGGCATCGACCCGGTGGACGTCAACCGCAGCTACCGGTTCGAGCAGGGCTTCACCTTCGAGCTCAACCTCACCGGGGTGTCGGACGAGATCCGCGCCGAGTTCGGCCGCGAGAAGGAGGCGTAGGTGCAGGACAAGCAGCTGACCGTCGACGAGGTGGTCTCCCACCTGCGCGACGGCATGACGATCGGCATCGGCGGCTGGGGTTCCCGGCGCAAGCCGATGGCGCTGGTGCGCGCGATCCTGCGCTCCGACCTCAAGGACCTGACGCTGGTCTCCTACGGCGGTCCGGACGTCGGATTGCTGTGCGCCGCAGGCAAACTCCGCAAGGTCGTCTACGGTTTCGTCTCGCTGGACTCGATCCCGCTCGACCCGCACTTCCGGGCGGCCCGCCAGCGCGGCGAGCTCGACGTGGCCGAGTACGACGAGGGCATGGTGCTCGCGGGACTCCGCGCGGCCGCGGCACGACTGCCGTTCCTGCCCACCCGCGCCGGGCTCGGTTCCGACGTGATGGCGCTGAACCCGGAGCTGCGCACCGTCCGCTCCCCCTACGCCGACGACGAGGAGCTGGTCGCGATGCCGGCGCTGAACCTCGACGTCGCGCTGGTGCACATGAACCGCGCCGACCGCTACGGCAACGGCCAGTACCTCGGCCCCGACCCGTACTTCGACGACCTGATGTGCGCGGCGGCCGAGACCAGCTTCCTCAGCTGCGAGCGGATCGTGGCGACCGAGGAGCTCACCGAGACCGCTCCCCCGCAGTCTCTGCTGATCAACCGCCTCCACCCGCAGGGCGTGGTGGAAACGCCCCACGGCGCGCACTTCACCAGCTGCGTGCCCGACTACGGCCGCGACGAGGCGTTCCAGCGGCACTACGTCGCCAGCGCGAAACCCGGCCAGTGGAAGGCGTTCCGCGCCGAGTTCCTCGACGGGGACGAGGCGGACTACCAGGCGGCGGTCGAGAGGTTCCACGCGCGCGCGGAGGTGCCGGCATGACGATCACCAGAGCCGAGGTCTGCGCGGTGGCCTGCGCCGACAGCTTCGCCGACGCGGGGACGATCATCGCCTCGCCGTTCGGCACGATCCCCTCGATCGGCGCCCGGCTGGCCCGGTTGACCAGCGCGCCCGAGCTGCTGCTCTCCGACGGCGAGGCGATGCTGATCGCCGAGACGACGCCGCTGGGCGAGGAGTCCACCGCCGCGGTCGAGGGCTGGCTGCCCTACGGCAAGGTGCTCGACCTGCTGGCCGGCGGGAAGCGCCGGGTGATGATGGGCGCCTCGCAGGTGGACCGGTTCGGCAACCAGAACATCTCCCGCATCGGTGACTGGGCGCAGCCCAAGGTTCAGCTGATCGGGGTGCGCGGGGCGCCGGGAAACTCGGTCAACCACACCACGAACTACTGGATCCCCAACCACAGCACGAAGATCTTCGTCGAATCCGTGGACCTGGTGGCCGGTGTCGGGCACGACCGGGCACGTCAGGTCGGCGCGAAGTACCACGACGTGCAGGTCGTGGTGACCGACCTGGCGGTGCTGGACTTCCAGGGCCCGGACGGTTCGATGCGGCTGCGTTCGGTGCACCCCGGCGTGAGCGTGGACGAGGTGCGGGAGAAGACCGGCTTCGAGCTCGCCGTCGACGAGGTCACCGAGACCCGGTTGCCGACCGACGACGAGCTCACCCTGATCCGCGACCGGATCGACCCGAAGGGGTTGCGGGACAAGGAGGTTCCGGCGTGACCGAGCAGCTGCTGCGCACGCCGCTGTGCGACCTGACCGGCGTGCGCCACCCGATCGTGCAGACGGGCATGGGCTGGGTGGCCGGTCCGAGCCTGGTCTCGGCGACCGCGAACGCGGGCGGTCTGGGCGTTCTGGCTTCGGCGACGATGACGTTGCCGCAGCTCACCGACGCGGTCCGCGAGGTCAAGGAGCGCACCGGCGAGCCGTTCGGGGTGAACCTGCGCGCCGACGCCGGTGACGCGGAGGAGCGCGTCGACCTGCTCATCCGCGAGGGCGTGAAGGTGGCCTCGTTCGCGCTCGCGCCGTCGCAGCGGCTGATCGGCAAGCTCAAGGACGCCGGGGTCGTGGTGGTCCCGTCCATCGGCGCCCGCAGGCACGCCGAGAAGGTCGCGGCGTGGGGCGCGGACGCGGTGCTGGTGCAGGGCGGCGAGGGCGGCGGGCACACCGGCGCGGTGGCCACGACCCTGCTGCTGCCGCAGGTGGTGGACGCGGTGGACATCCCGGTCATCGCCGCGGGCGGGTTCTTCGACGGCCGCGGCCTGGCCGCCGCGCTGTGCTACGGGGCGGCGGGGGTGGCGATGGGGACCCGCTTCCTGCTCACCACCGACAGCCGGGTCCCCGACGAGGTCAAGCGCTCCTACCTGGAGGCGCAGGTCGGCGACACCGTCGTCACGTCCAAGGTGGACG
Organism: Saccharopolyspora terrae; assembly: GCF_004348435.1. Lineage (NCBI taxonomy): Bacteria > Bacillati > Actinomycetota > Actinomycetes > Pseudonocardiales > Pseudonocardiaceae > Saccharopolyspora > Saccharopolyspora terrae. Next base: position 3,995 of record NZ_SMKS01000070.1, read on the forward strand.
GTCTGCCGCACCGGATGCTGCGCACCGATCTCACCGAATCCGCCGAGTCGAGGGGCCTGCTCCGACGTCTCCCCGACGCGCTGCGCCAGGCGGTGGCGTTCAAGTCGCTCACCGGCATGTCCTGGCGGCAGCTCGTCACCGACGGTCTGGCCATGCGCAAGGCCCAGAAGCTCCCGCTGCACCGCGTCCTGCTCGCTGCCAACACGCCGATGCTGATCAAGTCAGCCTTGGTCGACGGTCACCCGGAAGCCGGTGTCCTCCCGGCGGGCCAGGTCGTCGGCATGATCGACGAGCTCCCCAGCTGCGAGAAGCTCATCGACACCCTCATCACCGAAGCAGCGGCCACTCTCCGCAGGACCGGCGCGCTCAGCACCTGATTCGAATTTCGCGCGAAATTCGACCGCGGAAGTTTCGGGTCGAATTTCGCGCGAAATTCGAATTCACCCACGGGGCCGGGCGCGTCATCGCAGGTCAGCGGGTGACGATGCCGTCGCAGAGGATGTTGATGTACTGGTCCGCGATGGACTTGATGCTCAGCTTGCCGCTCGGGTTGAACCAGTGGACGGTCGTCCACACGGTGTCGCGGATGAAGCGGTAGGTGAGCTTGGCGTTGAGGTCCTCGCGGAAGACCCCGCTCTTCTGCCCCTCCTGGAGGACCTTCAGCCAGGTCTTCTCGAACTCGTCGGCCACGCCGGGCAGGTAGTCGAACCGCTCGAACTGGGCCAGGTAGTTGGCCTCGTTCTGGAAGATCGCGATCGCGGCCGGGTGCTGGCGCAGCGCCGCGTAGGACCGCTTGATCAGCTCGGTCAGCGCGGTGCGCGGGTCCTCGGCCTCCTCGATGATCTTGGCGTTGGCCTGCCGCTGGTCGTCGAGGAACTCGCGCAGGATCTCGTCCACCATCGCCTCCTTGGAGTCGAAGTGGTGGTAGAGGCTGCCGGAGAGGATGCCCGCGGCGTCGGCGATGTCGCGCACCGTGGTCGCGAGGAACCCACGGGTGGCGAACAGCTCGCCGGCGATGGCGAGCAGTTCGGCTCGGCGTTCGGAGCCGTTCTCCCGCGCCGGGCGGTTGCGTGCGGACAAGCGCTTGGTCGAGACCACGAGACCATCCTCTCAAAGCCGCCGCGGCGTTGCGCGCCGGAGGGTCATGGGTGCTGGTTGGAGACCGAGATGACCTCGCCGGTGAGGTAGGTCGAGTAGTCCGACGCGAGGAAGACGATCACGTTGGCGATCTCCCACGGCTCGGCGGAGCGGCCGAACGCCTCGCGCTGGGTGAGCGTGGCCAGCAGGTCATCGGAGGTGACCTTGGCCAGGTTCTCGTGCATCACCAGGCTCGGGGCCACGGCGTTGATCCGGACGCCGAGCTCGGCGGCGTCCATCGCGGCGCAGCGGGTCAGGGCCATGACCCCGGCCTTGGCGGCCGCGTAGTGGGACTGCCCGGCCTGCGCCCGCCAGCCGACGACGGAGGCGTTGTTGACCACGACACCGGGGTTTCCCTGGTCGCGGAAGAGCCGGGTCGCGGCGCGCGTGCAGCGGAAGGTGCCGCCGAGGGTGACGTCGACGACCTTGTCCCACTGCTCGTCGGTCATCTCCAGGATCGAGGCCGTGCCGCCCAGGCCGGCGTTGTTGACCACCACGTCGACCTGGCCGAAGGTGCTGGTCGCGGTGTCGAACATGCGCTGCACCTGGGACTCGTCGGTGACGTCGCAGGCCACCGAGGCGACCTTCGCGCCGGGCAGCTCGGCGAGTTCCGCGCAGGTCTCGGCGAGCCGGCGCTCGTGCCGGTCGCTGATGAGCACCTGCGCGCCTTCTTCGAGCATCCGGCGCGCGACCGCCGAGCCGATTCCGGTGCCTGCCGCGGCGGTGACCACCGCGGTCTTGCCGTTGAGCAGTCCGTGCGCGGGCGGTGCCTGGGTCATCGGGTGCCCTCCTGGGGTCGGGGTTCGCGCGGCAGGCCCAGCACCCGCTCGGCGATGATGTTGCGCTGGATCTCGTTGGAGCCGCCGTAGATCGTGTCGGCGCGGGTGAACAGGAACAGCCGCTGACGGCTGTCGAGGTCGTAGGGCGCGCCCTGGGCGACGAGCCCGTCAGGTCCGGCGACCGCCATGGCGAGTTCGCCGAGCTCGCGGTGGAAGTTCGACCACAGCAGCTTGACCACCGACGATTCCGGACCGGGCGGCCCTTCGGCGCCGAGCAGCCGGAACACGGTGCAGCGCAGGGCTTCCAGGTCGGTCCAGGCGCGGGCGATGCGGTCGCTCAGCAGCGGGTCGCCGAGGACGCCGTTGGCGCGGGCCTGCTCGGTGATCTCGGCGAGCTCGCGGCGGAAGACGACCTGCTGGTCGACGGTTCCGATGCCGCGCTCGAACCCGAGCGTGCCCATCGCCACCTTCCAGCCCTGCCCGACCTCGCCGACGACGTGCCCGGCCGCGGTGCGGGCGTCGTCGAAGAACACCTCGTTGAACTCCGAGGTGCCGGTGAGCTGCATGATCGGGCGCACCCGGATGCCGGGCTGGTCCATCGGCACCAGGAAGTAGGACAGCCCCTGGTGGCGGCGCTGTTCGGGGTCGGTGCGGGCGAGCACGAAGCACCAGTCGGCGACGTGCGCCATCGACGTCCACGCCTTCTGGCCGTTGAGCACCCACTCGTCGCCCTCCAGGCGGGCGGTGGTGGCGACGTTGGCGAGGTCGGAGCCCGCGCCGGGCTCGGAGTAGCCCTGGCACCACAGCTCGCGCGCGCCGACGATCTCGGGCAGGAACCGCTTCTGCTGCTCGGGGCTGCCGAAGGCCATCAGCGTGGGCCCGAGCAGCTCCTCTCCGATGTGGCCGACGCGCACCGGCGCCTGCGCGCGGGCGTACTCCTCGTGGAAGATGACCTGCTGGCCGACGCTGGCTTCGCGCCCGCCGAACTCCCTCGGCCACCCCAGGCACGTCCACCCGTGTTCGGCGAGCAGCCGGTCCCACGCGAGCCGCACGTCGAACCCCTCGTGCTCGCGTCCGGGCCCGCCGAGTCCTCGTGCTTCGGCGAACTCGCCGGTCAGGTTCTCGGACAACCACTGCCGGACTTCGCGGCGGAAGGCCGCTTCCTCGGCGCTGTCGGTGAGGTCCACAACCGCCTCCTCGGCGTCGTTCCCGCGTCGGCACTCTACCAAGCACTTGCTTGTTCGGCTAACCTCGACGTGCCGCAATCGCAAGCCCGAGCTAGGAGCGCCCGATGGCAGCAGAACGAGGGGTCGTCCACTACGAGGTCCGCGACCAGGTCGCCGTGGTGACGATGAACCGGCCCGACTACCGCAACGCGCAGAACTCGGTGATGACCTACGCGCTCGACGACGCCTTCTACCGGGCCTGCGAGGACGACCAGGTCAAGGTGATCGTGCTGGCCGGCGAGGGCAAGCACTTCTCCGCCGGTCACGACATCGGGTCTCCCGAACGCGACATCGACGTCAGCTACCCCCGCCGGGCGGGCCTGTGGTGGGACCACACCAAGCACACCGGCGGCGAGTCGCGCTTCGCCCGCGAGCAGGAGGTCTACCTGGGCATGTGCCGCCGCTGGCGCGAGATGCCCAAGCCCGCCATCGCCTCCGTGCAGGGCGCGTGCGTGGCCGGCGGCCTGATGCTGGCGTGGGTGTGCGACCTGATCGTGGCCAGCGACGACGCGTTCTTCGCCGATCCCGTGGTGAAGATGGGCATCCCCGGCGTGGAGTACTTCGCCCACCCGTGGATGCTCGGCCCGCGGATCGCCAAGGAGTTCCTGTTCACCGGCAAGCGGATGAGCGCGCAGCGGGCCTACGAGATCGGCATGGTCAACCAGGTGGTGCCGCGCGAGGAGCTCACCGACGCGACGATGAGCCTGGCCGGCAACGTCGCGGAGATGCCGACGTTCGGGCTGTCGCTGACCAAGAAGGCGATCAACCAGGCCGAGGACCTGATGGGCATGCACAGCGGCATGGACTCCGCCTTCGGGCTGCACCACTTCGCCCACGCGCACAACGCCGAGGTCGGCAAGGACTCGCTGGCCGGCATGGACGCGCGCAGCATGAAGAAGTCCAACCAGGAGCGTGGGTGAGCCGTGGATCTGGAGTTCTCGCACACCGATCTGGCTTTCCGCGACGAGGTGCGGGCGTGGCTGCGCGAGCACGTGCCCGCCGATCCGCTGCCATCGCTGGAGACCGCTGAGGGATTCGCCGCGCACCGCGAGTGGGAGGGGCTGCTGCACTCGGCGGGGTTGTCGGTGGTGTCGTGGCCCGAGGAGTTCGGCGGTCGCGGCGCATCGCTGCTGCAGTGGGTGATCTTCGAGGAGGAGTACTACGCCGCCGGAGCACCCGGTCGCGTCAGCCAGAACGGCATCTTCCTGCTGGCCCCCACGCTCTTCGAGCACGGAACCGACCAGCAGAAGCAGCGCTACCTGCCACGGATGGCCTCCGGCGAGGACATCTGGGCGCAGGCGTGGTCCGAACCCGAAGCCGGCAGCGACCTGGCCGGAATCCGCTCGACAGCGCGCCGCGTCGACGGCGGCTGGCTGCTCAGCGGCAACAAGACGTGGAGTTCGCGCGCGGCGTTCGCCGACATCGCCTTCGGGCTGTTCCGCAGCGACCCGGACGCGCCCCGGCACCAGGGCCTGACCTACTTCCTGTTCCCGCTGGACGCGCCCGGGGTCACGGTCCGGCCGATCCAGCGGATCGACGGCAAACCCGCCTTCGCCGAGCTGTTCCTCGACGAGGTCTTCGTCCCGGACGCCGACGTGCTGGGCGGGGTCGGCGACGGCTGGCGGGTCGCGATGAGCACGGCCAGCAACGAACGCGGGCTCACACTGCGCAGTCCGGGCCGGTTCCTGGCCACCGCGCGGAAGCTGACCGAGCTGCCCGGCGGGCTCGACGACGACCGGGTGGTCGACGCGTGGGTGTCCGCGCAGGCGTACCGGCTCGCGACGTTCGAGACGGTGACCAAGGTGCTCGACGGCGCCGGGCTGGGCGCCGAGGCGAGCCTGAACAAGATCTTCTGGTCCGAACTGGACACCTCGATGCACGAAACCGCCTGGAACCTGCTGGGCCCGGAGGCGGAGACGAGCTCGTGGGTCGAGGGGTACCTGTTCTCGCTCGCCGGCCCGATCTACGCCGGGACCAACGAGATCCAGCGCAACATCGCCGCCGAGCGGGTGCTCGGACTGCCGAGGGGGTCGCGATGAGATTCGTGCTCGAACCCGAGCAGCAGGACATGGCCGACACGCTGCGCGCCATGTTCACCGCCGCCGACGTGCCGGCCATCGCCCGCTCCTGGGCCGACGGGGACGGCGAGAGCTGGCGCAAGCTGTGGCGGAGCCTCGCCGACCTCGGCGTCACCGGTGTGACGCTGCCGGAGGAGCGCGGCGGACTCGGACTCGGCCCGGTCGAACTGGCTCTCTGCCTGCAGGAATGCGGCTACGCCGGGCTGCCGGGACCGGTGATCGAGTCGCTGGCGTTCCTCCCGGCGCTGCTGCCGGACCTCACCGCCGACACCAGGGTGCGCACCGCGATCGTCGAGCAGCACGTTCCGCACGCTCTCGACGCCGACCTCGCCGACGAGGTCTACGCGTGCGGCCCGGGATCGAACCGCCTCCTGTCGCCGATCTCGTTGCAGCGGACGGATTCCTTCGACGCCGCACGCCGGTTGTTCGACGTCGAGGGCCCCGGCGAGGAGACCCCCGGCGCGGACTTCGACCGGGCCTTCGACGTCGCGGTGCTGGGCTGCGCCGCCTACCTGCTCGGGCTGGGGCACCGGATGCTCGACCTGGCCACCGAGCACGTCAAGCAGCGGCAGCAGTTCGGGCGACCGGTCGGCGAGTTCCAGGCGGTCAAGCACCACCTGGCGAACGCGCTGCTCAAGCTGGAGTTCGCCCGTCCGCTCATCCGCGGCGCCGCCCTGTCGGCGGGCTCCGCGCACGCCGGCCGCGACGCTTCGGCGGCCAAGCTCGCGGCGGCCGACGCCGCCCACCTGACCAGCCGCATCGCCCTGCAGGTCCACGGCGCCATCGGTTACACCGCCGAGCACGACCTCCACCGCCACCTCACCAAGACCGCAGCCCTGCGCCAGTCCTGGGGCACCCCCACCTGGCACCGCCGCCGCATCGCCCGATCCCTCGCCGCAGACCCGGACACCCCCATCGGAAGCCCCTGACCCGAGCGGGTTCGACGATTTCAGTGGAACTCGGAGTCCTGATTTCCACTGAAATCCGGTTCCTGAGTTCCATTGAAATCGCCGGGCCTCGGCGGGTCGGGGCGGGTTCGACGTGGATGAGCATCTGAGCTGGGAGGTTGTCGTGCGGTTTGCTTTCACCGAGGAGCAGGACGAGTTGCGCGGGGTCGTGCGGCGGTTGCTGGACCGGCGGGGCGGACCGGAGGTCCGAGAGCCCGATGTCGTGGCCGAGGGGTACGACCGGGAGGTGTGGGCGCAGCTCGCCGAGCAGGTCGGGGCGCACTCGCTGGGGATCCCGGAGGAGTTCGGAGGTGGTGGGTTCAGCCTGCTGGAGACGTTGATCGTGGTGGAGGAGCTGGGCCGGCGGTTGTCGGACATCCCGTTCCTGGGCAGCGCGGTCCTGGCCTCCGAAGCGGTGCTGGCCACGGGGGATCGGGCGGCGTGCGAGCGGCTGCTGCCCGGGATCGCCTCGGGCGAGCAGGTGGTGTCCCTCGCCTGGGCTGAGCCCGAAACCGGCTGGGCGCGTGACGGTTTCCGCACGACGGCTCGCAGCGACGGTGACGCGTGGCTGCTCGACGGGCGCAAGGTGCACGTGCTCGACGGGGCGCAGGCCGACACCGTCCTGGTGCTGGCCACCGCCGACGGGCGACCCGCGCTGTTCGAGGCCGCCGAGCCCGAGGCCACCGCCACCACTCCCCTGGACCTGACCCGCCGCATGGCCGAGGTCGACCTCACCGCCACCCCCGCCCGCCTGCTGGGACACCCGCCGGTGCAGCGCATCGTCGACGTCGCCGCAGCCGCGCTGGCCGCGGAATCGGTCGGAGCCGCTCAGCGCTGGCTGCACGAGACGGTGGAGTACACCAAGATGCGGACCCAGTTCGGCCGCCCGATCGGCTCGTTCCAAGCGCTCAAGCACCGGCTGGCCGACTGCTACGTGGCCGTGGAGTCCGCGCGCTCGCTGTCCTACGCCGCGTCCTGGTCGGTGTCCACCCAGGACGACCGGGCGAGCGAACTGGCGGCGATGGCGAAGTCCGCCTGCACCGAGGCCTACTACGCGATCGCCGCCGAAGGGGTGCAGCTGCACGGTGGCATCGGGATCACCTGGGAGCACGAAGCGCACTTGCACCTCAAGCGCGCCCACTCCGCGACCCAGCTGTTCGGCACCCCGAGCGACCACCGAGCAACGCTGCTGACCGCCTAGGAGGCGTTCGTAGTCGCATCGCTCAGCGGTGCGGGTGGGGGAACCCGAGCGACGCTGCGGATTCCGCGCGCCACGGCTGGCGCATGTCCAATGCACGGCGTCGAGGCGTGCTCGCACCGCCGCTGGAGAATTCCGGGCGGTGCGAGCTGAGTCCAGCACTGGAGACGGCGGCTTTCGCCGCCTGTGACGTCAAGCTAGGCCAGGCGGACGACTGCTCGGGCTTGGGCCAGGACCTCGACTCCGCCGGAGGTGGCCGAGAGCTCCACCACCGCGCGGTTGTCGTCGAGCTTCTCCGTCACCTGGCCGGCGACCTCGACCTCGACGCCGGTGTCGTCGTCGGGGACGACCACGGGCTTGGCGAACCGCACGCCGTACTCCTCGACCGCACCGGGGTCACCGACCCAGTCGGTGACCAGCCGGGCGGCCTCGGCCATCGTGAGCATGCCGTGCGCGATGACGTCCGGCAGCCCGGCCGACTTGGCGATCCGCTCGTTCCAGTGGATGGTGTTGAAATCACCCGAGGCACCGCAGTAGCGCACCAGCGTCAGCCGCTGGATGGGATAGCGCTGCGGAGGGATCTCCGTGCCGACCTCGACCTGGTCGAAAGCCACGCTCGCAGCCACGTTCACTGCCCTCCCTCTGCGGTCCCACGAGAGATGATCGTGTTGACCGCGGTTCCGACCACGTCGCCGTGGACGTCGACGATGTCGGTCTCGATGCGCACCAGCTCGTTGCGGCCCGCGTCGCGGATCTCCACGATCCGGCCCTTCGTGCTGAGGACGTCACCGGCGCGGATGGGGCGCCGGTAGCTGAACTTCTGCTCGCCGTGCACCACCATCCGGTAGTTCAACCCGAAGTCCGGGCGCAGGATCGGGTTCTTCTCCGACGCCGCGCCCGTGGCCACGATGCCGAAGGTCGGCGGCGCGATCACGTCCGGATGCCCGAGCGCGCGAGCCGCCGCCCGATCGCGGTAGGCGGGGTTGGGGTCACCGATCGCGTCGGCGAACTCGCGGATCTTGCCGCGGGTGACCTCGTAGGCCTCGTCGGAGGCGAACTCGAACCCGATGTAATCCCTGTTGATCGCCACACTTCCTCCGCAGTCTCAGAATCACAGCCGCTCGATGATGGTGACGTTGGCGGTTCCCCCGCCCTCGCACATGGTCTGCAGGCCGTACTTCCCGCCGGTGCGCTCCAGCTCGTTGAGCATGGTGGTCATCAGCTTCGCGCCGGTGGCGCCGAGCGGGTGACCGAGCGCGATGGCGCCGCCGTTGGGGTTGACCTTGGCGGGATCGATGTCGATCTCCTTCTGCCAGGCCAGGACGACGCTGGCGAAGGCCTCGTTGATCTCCACCACGTCGATCTCCGACGCCGCGATGCCGGCCTTGTCCAGCGCGTGCTTGGTGGCCGGGATCGGCGCGGTCAGCATCTTCACCGGGTCGTCGCCGCGCACGCTCATGTGCCGGATGCGGGCGCGCGGGGTCAGCCCGTGCTCGCGGACGGCCTGCTCGGAAGCCACCAGCAGCGCCGCCGATCCGTCCGAGATCTGGCTGGCCACACCGGCTGTGAGGCGGCCGCCGTCGGTGAGGGTCTTGAGCCCGGCGAGCTTGTCCTTGCCGGTGTCGCGCCGCGGCCCCTCGTCGTGCTCGACGCCGGCCAGCGGTGCGGTCTCGCGGTCGAAGTGCCCGCCGTCGATGGCGGCGATGGCGCGGAGGTGGCTGCGCAGCGCGAACTGCTCCATCTCCTCGCGGGAGATGTCCCACTGCTCGGCGATGAGCTCGGCGCCGCGGAACTGGGTGACGACCTCGTCGCCGTAGCGCTTGGCCCACCCCTCCGATCCGCAGTCGGGCCCGTAGGCGCGGGGGAATCCGAGCTGGTCGGACCCGCGCAGCGAGCTGCCGATCGGGATGGCGGTCATGTTCTGCGCACCGCCCGCGACCACCAGGTCGTTGACGCCCGACATCACCGCCTGGGCGGCGAAGTGCACCGCCTGCTGCGAGGAACCGCACTGGCGGTCCACGGTGACGCCGGGGACGTGCTCGGGGTAGCCGGCCGCGAGCCACCCGGTGCGGCCGATGTTGCCCGCCTGCGCACCGACGGTGTCGACGCAGCCCCAGATCACGTCGTCGACCCCCGCGGGGTCGATCCCGGTGCGGTCCACGAGGTTCTGCAGCACGTGCGCGGACAGGTCCGCGGGGTGAACCCCGCTGAGGCCGCCGCCGCGCTTGCCGACCGGCGTGCGAACCGCGTCGATGATGTAAGCCTCCGCCATGGGAGTCCCTTTCGTCGGCACCAGTGGCCAGTTCGAGAGTAGTCTCGGCGAGACGCGAAAAACAAGCAAGCGTTTGGTTGCACCGAACCCACCCGCGTTCGCCCTGCGAACGGCCCCTGCAATCACTTTCCGTGATCGACTGGTAGCTCTCCGCTGTGTTAAAGTCTGGCGAAATGCGCGTGCACGTGCAGACGAGCTGCGACGAACGATCTGGGGGCTTCAGATGCCTTCGTCAGAACAGGTCGGCGAACCCGACCCGAGCATGTGGTTGCGCCAGTTGGTGCTGCGGGGGTTTCAACTCATGCCACCGGTGCGCGACGGCACCGGCGAGCTGGAGGCGCTGATCTACGTGCGCCCGCACGGTGACGTCATCGACATCGTCGAGGTCCTGGCCGAAGACCACGTCCGCGCCGCGCGAGTACCGCGCCGCGGCGAGATCCGCACCGACGACAACGCAGCCTACTGGCGCACGACCGGCAATGTCGTCGACGTCGTGGACGAGGTGCTGGCCCTGCCGAAACCGTTGATCCGGGCCTGAGGACCCGCTAGCGGGCTTCGCGGCTGCCCACGGGGGTTTCCGCCGCCCGCAGTTCGTTGAGGCGGTAGTTGGCCTGCGCCGCGAGGTGCTCGCCCGCGCCGAGGACCCGTTCGTAGGCCTGTCGGGCTCCGGCCAGGTCGCCGCGCCGGTGCAGCGCCTCTCCCAGGCTCAGCACCGCCTCCGGGGCCGGCTCCGGGGCGCCGATCTCGACCGCGCAGCGCAGGTAGACCAGCGCCGAGTCCGGGTCGTCGTCGGCCAGCAGCGCCGAACCCGTCTCCTGCGCCCATTCCGCGACGTGCGCTTCGGGCACCACCGCGGTCATCCGCCGCAGCGTGTCGGCGGCCTCGAGGTGGTCGCCGTGGCCGCGCTGCTCGTCGAGGACGACGCGCACGTTGTTCAACGCGTCCTCCCCCAGCTCCGCCTCGGGCACGTGCGTCGCGGCCCTGACGAACGCGTTCACCGCACCCGGCAGGTCACCGGTCTCGTACCGGATCAGGCCGATGCCGAAATCGCCTCGCGCGGCCAGTTCCCGGTCCTCGCAGTTGCTGACGCGCTCGAAGTGGCGCTGCGCGGCGTCCCGGTCGCCGTCCTCCAGCAGCAGTTCGCCGAGGCGGCTGCGGGCGGAATCGGAGTGCACCGGAACTCCCAGCGCCACCGCGCGTTCCAGCCACCGCACGGTCTCGGAGCGCTCCTCGGCGCGGTCGGCGAGCAGCAGGTGCGACAGGACCGCGGTGGAGGGGTCTTCCGACTCGGCGGCGCGCAGCAGCATCTCCGCCGATTCGGGGGCGGACTCGCCGACGGCGCGGATGCGGCGCTGCAGCGCCATGCCGAAGATCTCGGGCGAGTCTGCATCGCGCTCGGTCTCGTCCCAGGTCCGCTTGGCCTCGGCGGCTTCGCCGACCCGGTGCTGCAGGTGGCCCAGCAGCACGCCGGCCTCCACCGCCGCGGTCCCGGCGCCTTCGGTCTTGGCGTGGCGGGCGACGGCGATCGCGCCGTTGAGGTCGTGCACGCGGATCAGCAGCTGGGCCATCAGGACTCCGGCGCGCGCTATGGCGGCGGGTTCACCGGTGCGGATCGCGCGGCGGTACCAGCTCAGCGCGATGGCGTTCTCGCCCCGTTCATCGGCGAGCTTGCCCAGCGCGATGTGCGCCTTGGGCAGCGCGGTGCGGTGGCCGTGATCGGCGACCAGGCGGAAGAACGCGGGCGCGTCCGAGCCGCCCGCCGCCTGCGACCGGCGGCCGAAGTCCAGGCCCAGTTGGGAGCAGATGCGCGCGTCCTCGTCACCGGCGTCGGCGAGGACTCGGGCCGCTGCGGCGAGATCGGTCCAGGCCGCGCACCAGAAGTCGGCGACCGGCTCGGAGCCGTAGTGCTCGGCCACCGCGCTGCGCGCGGCGTCCACCTCGCCCTCGCGCAGCAGCCGGTGCGCGCGTTCCTCAGCGGGTTCCTCTTCCCCAGCAGGGGTTTCCGGTTCCGGGAGGGTGGCCCGGCTCTCGGTGAGGCGCGCGGCGGCCTCCTCGGAGCTGCCGACCCCGGCGGCGGCGACCTCGGCGAGCAGTTCGGCGGCGTGCTCGGGTTTTCCGGCGCGCTGCAGCAGATCGGCCGTGCTGACCTTCGCGACAGCGGCTTCCTCCTGGTCCGAGCCTTCGGCCGCCCGGCGCCAGGCGTCCAGCGCGCCGTCGGCGTCGCCCTTCTCGTCGCGCATCGCGCCGAGGAGCAGCAGGGCGCGCTGGCGCAGTTCGACGTGCCCGGACTCGGCGATGAGCCGCAGCGCCCAGTCGGTGAACTCCGGGACGCCGCGCCGCCGGTAGCAGTGCGCGAGGTCGAGGCACAGCTGGCTGACGGTGAAAAGCGGTTCGTCCTCGTCGGCGAGCCACATGAAGCTCGCGCGCGCCGGTTCGAGCTCCTGGCGCAGCGCGCGCATCGCGAACACCGACGCGGGGGCCACCGTCGACGACGAGCCCGCGGCGCGGGTGAACATCTCCAGCGCCAGGTCCAGGCGGTCGTTGTCGACGTGGTGCTCGCCGAGCAGGAACGCCGCGCGCGGACCGTACTCGGAGTGCCCGCTGGCGGCGGTGCGCTGGTAGAGGTCGATCAGCGCCTCGTTGCGCTCCAGCGTCCGGTAGATCAGCGACAGCTTGCCGAACACGTCGCCGAGGATCGCCGGATGCCTGGTGGCCAGCGCGGTCTCGAACGCGGCGATGGTGCCGTCCGGATCCCCCTGCTCCATGAGTAGCTCACCCAGCCTGCTGGCGGCCCACGGCCGCAGCGCGGGGTGGCCCTCGTCGACGACGCGTTGCAGCAACCGGCGGGCCTGCTCCTGGTCGTCGCCGAGCAGCAGGTCCTCGGCCAGCGCGTAGCGCGCGGCGGTGGCGCACAGCTTGTTCGGCGACTCGGCGAGCCGCGTGAGGACCTCCACCGGGGTGTCCTCGCCGCGTTCGGCGCGGGTGACCTCGGCGAGCTCGCGCACCGACGGTTCCGCACCTGCGAGCAGGGCGTCCACTTCGGACTCGTCGTCGCGTTCCACGCGCAGCAGCACGGGGAGCACGCCTCGCGCGGCGGGTTCGTCGAGCAGCGCGTCGATGAAGGCGGCGTGCCGCGCGTCCGGTCCGGTGCCGGTGGCCGCGAGGCGGCGCAGCAGCTCCCGGGCGCGGCCGGGATCGCCCAGCGCGGCTTCGGCGATGGCCAGCGAAACCTGCGCGCGCGGAGCGTTTTCGGAGCCGCCGTCGACGAGGAGCTGGTAGGCCTCGCGGGCGGCGGTGATGTCACCGGAGGCGGCTGCCTGCCGCGCGCGCCGTTCCAGCTCGGCGGGGTCGACGGGCTCGGCGGGCTCGGGTTCGATGGGCGGGATGACCAGCTGCGCGGTGTCCTCGACGTCCGGCGCTTCGGAGTCCATCATGGACAGAGCCAGTGCCGCTTCGTGCGCGACGGTGGCGTCCTCGGCCTCGGCGGCCAGCCGGAACGCCTCCGCCGCCGCTGCCTCGTCGCCCTGGTCGTACCGCAGCACGCCGACGTGGTAGGCGGCGCGCGGCGCCTTGTCCGGGTGCCCGGAGGCCACGACCTGGCCGAACGTCTCGATCGCGGCCTCGATCTCGCCGGTGTCGCGCTGCAGCTCGGCCAGCACGCCCAGCGCCTCCAGGCCGTAGCGCGGGTGGCGGCTCTCGATGACGCGTTGCAGCACCTCGCGGGCCTGCGGGATCCGGTCCGTCCGGCGCAGCTGCAGGCTCAGCTGGATCAGCGCCCGCAGCCGCACGCTGGGGCGCGGGTCCTGCGCGGCGCGCTCGTAGGCCCGCGCGGCCCCGGCCGGGTCGTCGAGCGCCACCAGCACACCGCCGCGCAGCACGTGGCCCCAGGCGAGGTGCTCGGGGTGGCCGAGCTCGATGATCTGCTCGGCGAGCCGCCTGGTGACGTCGGTGTCGTCGACGTGCAGCGCGTAGAGCTTGCCCGCGCCGAGCGAGCCGTAGTGCGGGTGACCGCTGTCGAGCAGCTTGCGCAGCAGCGGTTCGGCGTCGTGGTCGCGCCCCTGCTCCAGCATCGCCAGCGCGCGCTGGTAGGCGATCTGCAGGAACTCGGTCCCCTCGGTGCGCTCGGGCGGCAGGTTGAGCTGCTGGGCGGCTTCGACCACGGCGGGATCGCCGCAGGACAGCGCGCGGGTGCGGGCCTCGCGGGCGCCGGCGATGTCGCCGAGCCGTTGGAGCACCTGGGCCAGCAGGACGTCGGCGCGGCCGGCCTCGTCGGGTTCGGCGCCTTCGGTGGCGAAGCGCAGCAGCACCTGGGCGGTGGGCAGTTCCCCGGTGTTGAGCAGCAGGTGCCCGAGGGCGAGGGCGGCGGCCTGGGCGTGCACGGGGTGACCGGAGTCGATCACTCGTTGGTAGACGTCGCGGGCGGCGGCGAGGGCGTCGTTCTCGGTGAGGATCGCCCCGAGCATCAGACCGGCTTGAGCGGCCGCTTCGTAGTCGCCTTCCTCCAGCACGGTGCGTAACGCCTGCGCAGCGGCGTCGTGATCACTGTCGAGCAGCAACTGCCTCGCTCGCGTGACCTCTTGCTCCCACCGTGACATTCCGCCGCGCCCTCCGATCGGGTGATCGCCGAGGACGAGAATATCGCCCTTGGGGCGCGTGCAGACCGCCCGCGGCCACGTTTCCCCCGCACGCGCGAAAGGAGCGGGCCGCCCATGCGATGGACGACCCGCTCCCAGGAATTGCGCGCTCGGTCAGCTGGCGAGCTGCTTGAGGCGCTCGAAGCCTTCCTTGTACTGGTTGATGTCGGTGTTGCCGCTGATTCCGGCGACCTTGCCCTTGTCGGTGTACTGCCAGAAGTCCCAGTCCTGGAAGCCCTTGGGCACCGTGGGGCTGTCGACCTCGTAGGCCGCCAACCACAGGTCGTGGTCCTTGAACGTGTCCGTGCTGCCCATGCACTGCTTCCAGAAGGACGGGTTCGCGTAGATGATCGGGTCCTTGCCGGTGCGCTGCTTGACCGTGTCGTTGAACGACTTGGTCCACTGGTGCATCTGGTCGACGCTCATGCCGTAGCAGCTGCCGCCGTTGGGGTCGACCTCGAGGTCGAGCACCGGAGGCAGGGTCTTGCCGTCGTTCTTGTAGTCGATGATGTCCAGGAATCGGTTGGCCTGGGTCGCACCGTCGGAGTCGTCAGGCCGCGCGAAGTGGTAGGCACCCGCGATCAGGCCCGCGTCCTTGGCACCGTGGTACTGCTGGGAGTACTTGGGGTTGGAGAAGTCGGTGCCGTCGCTGGCGAGCACGAAGGTGAACTTCTTGTTGTCGGCTGCGACCTTCTTCCAGTCGATGTTCCCGTTGTGGTTGGAAACGTCGATGCCTTCGATCGGCGGGCCCAGCGGGGCGTCCTGCTTGGCCTCACCGTCCTGGGCCTCGGACTTGACCTCGGACTTGGTCTCCGCGCGGGTCTGCGGCGGGTCGGCCTTCTTCTGCTCCGCGGGCTGCGGGGCTGCCTGCGCCATCGGGGCGGCCACTGCGGCCTCTTCGACGTCGCGCCCATCATCACCACCGGCGAAGCCGCCGATGATCAGGCCGACGATGCCCACCGCGGCGATACCGGCGCCCACCTGCACGGAGCGCTGCTGGGAAGCGTTCTTGACGGACTCGGGGACGTGCGGAGCAACCCTCTCCCGGATGCGCCGCACGGCGGGTGCGTCCAGCACGCGCTGAAGCAGAGCGTTGTCAGCTCCCTGAGCCTCGGCGTGCCACCCTCGCTCGTTCGCCTCGTGCTTCGGGGTCGAGGCGGGGTCGTTGCTTTCGGGGGATTTGCTGTGGTCGGGGGTCTCGGGTTTCACGAGCCCCACACTCCGCGACGGAGAGTGGTCTGCCATCGAGGTTTATACCTAGACGACTACCTAGTTTCACCCCATCGGGTATCAATGCCCACATATCCGGTTACGCACCGTCAGACGCCCCCAGGGCGTGCCGGAATCTAACCACAGCGCCACCCCGTCCCGGCAGGCCCCCGGCTCGTGCGAGCGCGCTCCGTCACCGGGCACTGCGCGTGACCGCGCGGCGCAGCGGAGCCCCGATCGCGACGAGCAGGGCCAGCACCGCCACGACCCAGAGCGTGATGGCGATCGGGCCCGAGACCAGGATCGACAGGTCGCCCTCCGAGATGGTCAGCGCGCGGCGCAGCTGCTGTTCGGCGATTGGCCCCAGGATCAAGCCGACCACCGCCGGGGCGACCGGGATGTCCGCCTGGCGCATCAGGAGCCCCAGCAGTCCCAGTGCGCACAGGACCACCAGGTCGACCGTCGTGCCACCGGCGGCGTAGGTGCCCAGCGCGGCGAAGACCAGCACCCCGGCGTAGATGCCGTAGGCCGGGATCGTCAGCAGCTTCGCCCACATCCGCACCAGCGGGAGGTTGAGCACCAGCAGCATCAGGTTCCCGATGTAGAGGCTCGCGATGAGCGTCCACACCAGCGGTCCGGACTCCTCGAACAGCTCCGGCCCCGGTTGCAGCCCGTAGGACTGGAACGCGGTGAGGATGACCGCCGCCGTCGCCGAGGTCGGCAGCCCGATGGTCAGCAGCGGCACCAGCACGCCCGCCGAGGCGGCGTTGTTGGCCGCCTCCGGCCCGGCCACGCCCTCGATCGCGCCGTGCCCGAACTCCTCCGGGTGCTTGGTCAGCCGCTTCTCCACGCTGTAGCTCAGGAACGTCGGCACCTCCGCTCCCCCGGCGGGCAGGCTGCCGATCGGGAAGCCCAGCGCCGTTCCGCGCAGCCACGCCGGCCAGGAACGCCGCAGGTCGGAGCGCGACAGCACGACGCGGTCGCGCAGCGGCTGCACCGTCGAGGCGCCGGTCCCGCTGAGCAGGTGCCCGAAGGACTCGCTGAGCGCGAACAGCGCGATCACCACGATGACGACGTCGATGCCGTCCAGCAGCGAGTCCACGCCGAAGGTCAGCCGGGGCTGCCCGGTCTGCGAGTCGATGCCCACCAGACCGACCGCCACCCCGACCAGCAGGCTAGCGACCCCTTTGAGCAGGTCGGGACCGAGCAGCGCGCTGACCGTCACGAACGCCACGGCCATCAGCGCCACGTACTCCGGCGGCCCGAAGCTGGTGGCGAACCCGGCGACCACGGGCGCGAGGAACGTCAGGCCGAGCGTGCCAATGGTCCCGGCCACGAAGCTGCCGAGCGCAGCGGTGGCCAGCGCGGAGGCGGCGCGTCCGGCGCGCGCCATCTTGTTGCCCTCCAGCGCGGAGACCATCGAGGCGCTCTCGCCGGGGGTGTTGAGCAGGATCGAGGTCGTCGACCCGCCGTACATGCCGCCGTAGTAGATGCCGGCGAACAGGATGAGCGCGCTGGAGGCCTCCAGCCGGAAGGTGATCGGCAGCAGCAGCGCCACGGTCAGCGCAGGACCGATGCCGGGCAGCACTCCCACGGCCGTGCCGATGGTCACGCCCACCAGCGCCCACAGCAGGTGTCCCGGGGTGAGGGCGTTGGCGAATCCGTCGAGAAGCAGTCCGATCTGTTCCATCTAGAAGCCCCAAGGTCCGCTGGGCAGGCTCAACCCGATGAGCCGGTCGAAGACGAAGAACACGGCCGCGGCCAGCGCCCACCCGTAGGCGAGCAGCGCCCAGCGGCGCGGAGCACCGAGCAGCAGCGCGGCACCGACGAACAACCCCGTCGCGGTGAGCACGTAGCCGATCAGCGGCAGCAGCAGCGCGAACGCGAGCAGCACGGCGACCAGCGCGACCACCCGCCACCAGGCGCCCGGGAGCTCTGCGCGCGCGGCTCCGGGGAGCCGGAGCCCGGCCTGCACCAGCAGGCCGATCCCGACCGCGCCGAGCAGCACCGCGACCATCACCGGCATCACGGCCGGTCCCATCGCCGAGTTCTGGTCCGGCAGCCGTGTCGCGTCGACGATGATCACCACCGCACCCAGCAGCATCAGCGCCCCGAACAGGCCGGTGGAGAGCGCGGTTCGACGGTCCTGCACGGCCATCACCCCAACCCGATCTTGCCGAGCACGTCGGACACGCGGTCCTGCTCGGCGCGGAGGAAGGTCTCGAACTCCGGGCCGCCGAGGGTCGCGTCGCCCCAGCCCTCTTCGGCCAGCGTCTCGCGCCACTTCGGCGACCGGGTCATCTCCAGCAGCGCCTGCTCCAAAGCCCGTTCCTGCTCAGCGGAAATGCCCTTCGGCGCGACGACTCCGCGCCAGTTGTCCAGTTCCACGTCCAGGCCGCTCTCGTGGAGCGTCGGCACGTCGGGCAGCGTCGGCGCCCGCTGCGCGCTGGAGACCGCCAGCGCCCGCATCTGCCCGGAGGTGATCTGCGGTTCGAGCTCGGAGACCCCGGAGATCGCGACGGTGGCCCGCCCGGACAGCGCGGTGCTGAGCAGTTCACCGCCACCGGAGTGCGCGACGTAGGACAGCTGCGCCGGATCGGCACCGACGGCCTGGGCGAGCATGCCGGCGAGGATGTGCTCGGCTCCCCCGGCCGATCCGCCCGCGATGGACACCGCGCGAAGATCGCCCCGCATCCGGGTGGTGAGGTCCGACAGCGACCGGATCGGCGAATCCTTCGGCACCGCGATGACTTCGGCGTCGGTGGTCAGCCGGATCAGCGGTGTGGTGTCGTCGAGCGAGACCGGTGAGTCGTTGGCCTTGACGGCGCCGACCATGATCAGCCCGGTCACCATCAGCTGGGCCGGATCACCTCGGTATCGGACGAACTGGCTGAGCCCGACCGTCCCGCCCGCGCCGGTGACGTTGTAGACCTCGGTGCGGCCCACGCTGTCCTGCAACGAGCTCTGCATCTCGCGCGCCGTCTGGTCCCAGCCGCCGCCGGGCGCGGCCGGTGCCATCAACCGCAACTGCCGGTCGCCGAGCACCTGCGCCACGGGGCTGCCGTGCCGCTGCTCGGCCGGGGCGGTGGCGACCACCGCTCCGGTGAGCAGCACCGCCACCACCCACGGGATCACCTTCGTCGGAGAGTGCCGCATTGTTCGCCTCGTTCAACGCCGAGCAGACTGTCCACAACTGTATACAGTTCCGTCCGCGCCTGAGACAAGGGTCACAGGATCTCGAAATCGGCACGCCTCAACGGATCGTCGGGGCACCCCGGCCGACCCGACACGCCGAGCCGAGTGGCACGGTTGCGCTGGTGTCCCTTCGGGCACAATGCTCGATCGGATCTGGCGAAGATCGCAGAGAAGGCGGAACCAGGAAACGTGACGACTGTTCATCAGAAGATCGCCGAGGAGCTCGGGGTCCGCGAAGGCCAGGTGGCCTCTGCTGTCGAGTTGCTCGACGGCGGGTCGACCGTGCCCTTCATCGCGCGCTACCGGAAGGAAGTGACCGGGGCGCTCGACGACGCCCAGCTGCGCACGCTCGAAGAACGGCTGCGCTACCTGCGCGAGCTCGAAGAGCGGCGCGCCACGGTGCTGGAGTCGATCCGCTCGCAGGGCAAGCTCAGCGACGAGCTCGAAACCCAGATCAACGCCGCCGATTCCAAGGCGCGGCTGGAGGACATCTACCTCCCCTACAAGCCCAAGCGGCGCACCAAGGCCCAGATCGCCATCGAGGCTGGTCTGGAGCCCCTCGCCGACCAGCTGCTGGCGGATCCGAGCAACGATCCGCAGACCACCGCCGAGGGTTTCGTGGACGCCGACAAGGGCGTCGCCGACACCCAGGCCGCGCTGGACGGCGCCCGCTCGATCCTCGTGGAGCGCTTCTCCGAGGACGCCGACCTGATCGGTGAGCTGCGCGAGCAGGTGTGGACCCGCGGCCGGGTCGTCTCCAAGGTCCGCGAGGGCAAGGAGGAGGAGGGTGCGAAGTTCGCCGACTACTTCGAGTTCGACGAGCCCTTCACCGCGCTGCCCTCGCACCGCATCCTGGCGCTGTTCCGCGGTGAGAACGAGGACGCGCTGGAGCTCTCGCTGGAGCCCGACGACGGCACGCCGGTCGAGGGCCCGACCTCCTACGAGCTGCGGATCGCCCAGCAGTTCAACATCTCCGCGCAGGGCCGCCCGGCCGACAAGTGGCTCTCAGACGTGGTCCGCTGGGCCTGGCGCACGCGGATCCTGACCCGGCTGAGCGTGGACCTGCGGCTGCGGCTGCGCCAGCACGCCGAGGACGAGGCGGTGCGGGTGTTCGCGGCGAACCTGCGCGACCTGCTGCTGGCCGCCCCGGCCGGTTCCCGCGCCACGATGGGCCTGGACCCGGGCTACCGCACCGGCGTCAAGGTCGCGATCGTCGACGGCACCGGCAAGGTCGTGGCCACCGACACGATCTTCCCGCACCAGCCGCAGCGGCAGTGGGACCAGGCGCTGGCCAAGCTGGCCGCCCTCGCCCAGCAGCACGACGTCGACCTGATCGCCATCGGCAACGGCACCGCCTCGCGCGAGACCGACAAGCTGGCCGGTGAGCTGATCGGCAAGCACCCGGAGCTGGGGCTCAGCAAGGTCTCGGTCTCCGAGGCGGGCGCGTCGGTCTACTCGGCCTCCGCCTACGCCTCGCGGGAGCTGCCGGACATGGACGTGTCGCTGCGCGGCGCGGTCTCCATCGCCCGCCGGTTGCAGGACCCGCTGGCCGAGCTGGTCAAGATCGACCCGAAGTCGATCGGCGTCGGCCAATACCAGCACGACGTCTCGGAGTCGAAGCTGTCGCGCTCGCTGGACGCGGTGGTCGAGGACTGCGTGAACGCCGTCGGCGTGGACGTCAACACCGCGTCGGCTCCGCTGCTGACCCGAGTTTCCGGCATCAGCGAGACCCTCGCGGAGAACATCGTCGGTCACCGCGACGGCAATGGCCCCTTCCGCAACCGCAAGGCGCTCAAGGACGTGGCCCGGCTGGGGCCGAAGGCGTTCGAGCAGTGCGCCGGCTTCCTGCGGATCCCCGGCGGCGACGACCCGCTGGACTCCTCCGCGGTGCACCCCGAGGCGTACCCGGTCGTGCACCGGATCCTGGAGCGCACCCAGAGCGAGATCGACGGGTTGATCGGCAACGCGAAGCTGCTGGGGCAGCTGAGCCCGCAGGACTTCGTGGACGAGCAGTTCGGTCTGCCGACGGTCAGCGACATCCTCTCCGAGCTCGACAAACCGGGCCGCGACCCGCGTCCGGAGTTCAAGACCGCGACCTTCGCCGAAGGCGTGGAGAAGATCGCCGACCTCCAGCAGGGCATGACGCTGGAGGGCGTGGTCACCAACGTCGCCGCCTTCGGCGCGTTCGTGGACGTCGGTGTGCACCAAGACGGTCTGGTGCACGTCTCGGCGATGTCGAAGAACTTCGTCAACGACCCGCACGACGTGGTCAAGTCCGGCGACATCGTCCGCGTCAAGGTCCTCGACGTCGACATCCCGCGCAAGCGGATCTCGCTGACGCTGCGGCTCGACGACGAGCCGGGCAAGGGCGGCAAGCCCGAGCGCGCCGAGCAGGGCGCGCGCACCGGCGGAGGCCGGGGCAACGCCCCGCGCAACGGCGGCGGGAACGGTGGAGGCGGCAACCGCGGCGGTGGCGGTGGCGGTGGCAACCGCAACGGCGGCGGCAAGCAGAACCGCGGTGGCGGAGGCCGTCAGCGCAACGACGCACCCAGCGGCGCGATGGCAGACGCCCTGCGCAAGGCGGGTTTCGGCAAGAACTGACGCCGGAGTTCTCAAAGGGGCCCCTCCGAATCGCTTCGGAGGGGCCCCTTCGCACGTCACCGGTCGAAACGCCCGGCCTTGACCGCCGTCACGAACGATCTCCACTGCTCGGCCGAAGCGGTGAGGTGGCCGTCCTGGCGGTGCGCCGAATTCCGCACCGCAACACCGAATCTCGAAGTACGGACCTCGACGCGGGAACTCACGTTCTGAGACCGCGACGAAGCTCGCCAACCGGCCGGGTTCGCTGTCATGTTCTCGCGCCTTCCAGCTCATCGAGGATCGCGACCAAAATCCGTTGTCTCACACGGACCGATCACCAGTCCAAGAAGGGTAGACGTCGGGTTCCGGCATATGGCCACTTCCTCGGGACCGAACGACGTCGCGAGCCGTCGGAGCCGCGAACTGAACCGATCTTGTGACGCGGACTACGTCCACACTGGAGCGGAGAACGGGGAGTGCGAGCGGCATCCGGGCCGCTCAGCTCTTCGCCGCCTCCCGGCTGCCCTCCGGGACGCTGCCCTGGGCCATGACATCGGCCATGCGCTCGCCGACGACGGCGGGGATCAGCCGTTCCGCGGAACGGATCGCCGCGGCCTGCAGCGCGTTGAACACCAGCGGCCGGAGCCGGTCGATGACGTCGCTGTAGAAGGGCGTCGCCTCCTCCGCGGTCGACACGCGCGTGACGACGTGCCTGCGGACCAGGTCGGCGAGGTCGTCGCCGAGCCCGTCGACCTTCCTCAGCATGTCCTCGGCGATCGTCAGCGTGTCGTCGAGCGGAATGCCGAGGGCGACCATCTCGGCGGCCGCGTCGTAGAGCAGCGGACTCGTGGTGACGAAGCCGCGTCCGCGCCGCTCCAGGATCCCCAGGGCGATGACGCGCTTGATCGCGCTCGGGGTGACCTGCGAGCCGAACTTCTTGCGCAGCTCCCCCAGCGTCACCGATCGCGTTTCCTCCATCGCCCAGGTGCGGTCGGCGACGGCCTCCTCCAGACCGAGCACCTCGCCGAGGCTGCGCCCGGACTCCCAGGCGCCGAGCATCTCCTTGATCTGGGCGAACGCGTACCCGCGCTCCAGCATGCTGATGATCAGCTTGAGCCGGGTCAGGTGCGCATCGGAGTAGATCGCCGTGCGCCCCTCCTTGCGCGGCGGTGGCAGGAGATCGCGGTCCTGGTAGACGCGCACGTTGCGCACCGTCGTTCCCGCGGTCCGGGCGAGGTCGTCGATCCGATAGTCCACCACCTCGCACAGTGTAGTAACTCCGCGCAAGGCTCGCCGATGCCCGTGCCCTGCGCACATTCGGTCGCACAGCGGAAGAATTCCGCTGCGGCGGTGTTCGTCGCCGCGGACCTGTCGGGGTTGTGCGGCCGAATGGGAGCCGTGCGCTCGACACCGCGTTCCAGCAGCGAGATCACGAAGTGGCCCGGCCGAACGCTCGCGTTCGACCGGGCCACGGAGGAGGTGGCGTCTTCGGGGGTTAGACGTCCACCTTCTCCCCCTCCTGGGGTTCCTGGAGGTTCGCCTCGCGCTTGGGCAGGAGGCGAGCCAGCAAGGGCCAGACGAGGATCACCGCGACGATGCAGTAGACCGTGATCGAGAACGGCGTGTTGACCAGGCCGCTGAGGCTCCCGTCGCTGATCTGCAGCGCCCGGCGCATCTGCTGCTCCGACGTCGGCCCGAGGATCACCGCGATGATCGCGGGCAGGACCGGCAGGCCGTAGCGG
This sequence comes from Saccharopolyspora terrae, assembly GCF_004348435.1. NCBI lineage: Bacteria > Bacillati > Actinomycetota > Actinomycetes > Pseudonocardiales > Pseudonocardiaceae > Saccharopolyspora > Saccharopolyspora terrae. The sequence goes on from NZ_SMKS01000070.1 coordinate 26,992, forward strand.
CGCATGGCGAAGCCGATCAGGCCGATCACGAACAGCAGCAGCAGGTCCATCGGCTCACCGCCGACCGCGTACGCACCGACGCTGGCGAAGAACAGGATGCCTGCGTACAGGTACGGCCGCGGGATCTGCAGCAGCTTCGCCCAGACCGGCGCCAGCGGCAGGTTCAGCACCAACAGCAGCACCGAACCGATGAACATGCTCGCGATCAGCGCCCAGACGAGCTCGGACTCGCGCGCGAACAGCAGCGGACCGGGCTGGATGCCGTACTGCTGGAAGGCCGCCAGCATGACCGCGGCCACCGCCGTGGTCGGCAGGCCCAGCGTCAGCATCGAGACCATGGTGCCCGCCGCCGACGCGCTCGCCGCGGCCTCCGGACCGGCCACGCCCTCGATCGCGCCCTTGCCGAACTCCTCGCGGTGCTTGGACAACCGCCGTTCGGCCACATAGGACAGGAACGTCGGGATCTCCGCGCCACCGGCCGGAATCGCGCCGAACGGGAACCCGATGAACGGGCCGCGCAGCCACGGCTTCCAGGTGCGCCGCACGTCCGAACCGGACAGCAGGGCGCGGCCGACCGGGATCGGCGCGGCGTTGCTGCGGCGCAGGTGCGCGGCGACCCACAGCGACTCGCCGATGGCGAACAGGCCCACCGCGACGATGACGACGTCGATGCCGTCGGACAGGTGCAGCAGACCGAAGGTCAGCCGCTGCTGGCCCGTCATCTCGTCCAGGCCGATGATCCCGATCGTCAGACCGATCAGCAGCGACGCGAAGCCGCGGATCCGCGACTTGCCCAGCACCGAGGTGATCGCGATGAACGCCAGCACGGTGATCGCGAGGTAGTCCGGCGCACCGATGTCCACCGCCAGCGAGGCCACGGTCGGCGCCAGCAGCACCAGCAGGGTCAGACCGATGATCGCGCCGATGAAGTGCCCGACGGCCGCGGTCGCGAGCGCCTGCGCGCCACGACCCTTGCGGGCCATCGGGTTTCCTTCCAGCGCCGCGATCACCGAGAAGCTCTCACCCGGCGTGTTCAGCAGGATCGACGTCGTCGACCCGCCGAACATGCCGCCGAAGTAGATGCCGGCGAACATGATGAACGCGCTCGTCGGCTCCAACGCGTAGGTGACGGGCAGCAGCAGCGCCACCGCCATCGCCGGTCCGATGCCGGGCAGGACGCCGATCGCGGTGCCCAGCAGCACGCCGAGCGCCGCCCACACCAGGTTCATCGGGGTCAGCGCGGTGGCGAAACCGTCGAGCAGGAGGTTCAGCGATTCCATCTGTTACAGCACCCCCATCAGCGGGCCGCCGGGCAGGGGGACACCGAGCAGGTTGTTGAACACGAAGTAGGTCACCACCGACAGCACGGCCGCCAGCAGCGGATCCCGCACCGCGTTGCGGCTGCCCAGCGCGTACGCGCAGCCCCAGAACAGGATCATCCCGGACAGCGGGAAGCCGATGACGTTGATCAGCACCGCGTTGGCCAGGAACGACGCCGACAGCAGCAGGACGGTCCGCCAGTCGCTGGGTGCCGAGAGGTCCACGTCCTCACCGGTTTCGGACTCGCCGTGCCCGCCGCGCAGCACGTCGCGGGCCAGCAGCACCGAGACGAGCAGCAGCAGGCCGCCGATGAGGAACGGCACGGTCTTGGGCCCGACGGGTCCGCGCTGGGTGAAGTCCGTCGAGATCGACGCGGCGTCGGAGAGCACCAGCACGCCCAGCAGCGCCAGCAGCACGCAGATTCCCAGCTCGGAGTGCTCGCGCAGCCAGTTCCGCTTGGTGCCTTCGGTTTCGGGGGTCTTGGTCGCGGTTTCGGTCATGCCAGCCCCAACTCCTTGAGCACCGTGGCCACCCGGTCGTTCTCCTGCGCCAGGAACTCACCGAACTGCGGTCCCGGCTGGTACGCCTCGGTCCAGCCGTTGCGCTGCAACGCTTCCTTCCACTCGGGGGTCGCGTTGAGGCGCTCGAACAGCGACACGAGCTTGGCGCGGTCGCGTTCGTTCATCCCCGGCGGGGCGACGACGCCGCGCCAGTTGGTGAAGTTGACGTCCACACCGGACTCCAGCAGCGTCGGCGCGTCGACACCGGGCAGGCGCTCCGGACCGGTCACCGCCAGCACGCGCAGTTCACCGGCTTCGATCTGGTCGCGGTACTCGCCGATGCCGGAGACGCCGAAGGCCACCTTGCCGCCGAGCACCGAGGCGAGCAGCTCGCCACCGCCGTCGAAGGGCACGTAGTTGACCTGCTTGGGGGCCAGGCCGATGGCCTTGGCCATGAGCATCGGGGCCAGGTGGTCCGGCCCGCCCGGGGACGAGCCGCCGCCGACCGGGACCTCGCCGGGGCGGGCCTTCCAGTCGTCGATGAGCTGGTCGAGGTTCTGGTACTTCGAGTCCTTGCCGACCACGATCACGTCGGATTCCTCGACGAGCTTGGCGATCGGGGTGGTGTCCTGCAACGACACCGGCGAGTGGTTGGTGTAGACGCTGCCGACCACGCCCAACCC
>NZ_SMKS01000071.1:0-29028 GCF_004348435.1 Saccharopolyspora terrae
ATCCCACACCGACCCCCGATGGCCACCGGATTTCAGTGGAACTCACCCCCGGATTTCCACTGAAATCAGGAACCAGGTTTCCACTGAACTCCGACCCGGTCCCGGACTTCCACTGAAATCAGGCCCCGGACTTCAGTGGAACTCGCACCCCGAGTTCCCCTTTGAGCTCCGGTCTCGGACGTCCACTGCGCCCCGGTCCGGGACTTCCACTGAAACCGGGGGTTGGGTTTCCACTGAAATCCGGGGTTTGGGGCTTGGGGCCGAGTTGTTCGTTCTTGACCTGGGGGGATCGGGGTCGTAGCTTGCCTAGCAAGCGCTTGGTTCGGCGGAGGAAGTGGTGTCAGTGGCGATGCCTGGGTCGGTTCCTGTTGCGGAGGCGGTGGACGGTCGCCAGGTGCGGAAGGTGGCGTTGTCCGGGCTGCTGGGCACGGTCATCGAGTACTACGACTTCCTGCTCTACTCGACGATGGCCGCGCTGGTGTTCGGGACGTTGTACTTCCCCGGGTCCAACCCCGCCGTGTCCACCATCGCCGCGTTCGGGACGCTGGCCGCGGGGTACGTCGCGCGGCCGCTCGGCGGGTTGATCTTCGGGCACTTCGGCGACAAGCTCGGGCGCAAGTCCGCGCTGGTCATGAGCATGGTGCTGATGGGTGTGGCGAGCGTGCTCATCGGCGTGCTGCCGACGTACTCGTCGATCGGTTTGACCGCCCCGGTCCTGCTGGTGCTGCTGCGCTGCGTTCAGGGGATCGCGGTGGGCGGCGAGTACGGCGGTGCGGCGCTGATGGTCATCGAGCACGCCGATTCGCGTCGCCGCGGAGCGTGGGTCGGCGTCATGCAGGCGGGTTCGCCGCTGGGGTCGCTGCTGTCGAACGGGGCCGTCGCGCTTGTGACGTTGCTGCCCCGGGAGGACTTCGTGTCCTGGGGGTGGCGGATTCCGTTCCTGGCCAGCGCGATCCTGCTGATCATCGGCCTGTACGTCCGGTTGAGCGTGGTGGAGAGCCCGCTGTTCCGGCAGGCGATGGCGAAGGCGGGTGAGCGGGAGTCGTTGCCGCTGCTGCGGGTGCTGCGGCGTCCGCGCGCGGTGCTGCTGGCGTGCGCTGCGGGGATCGGGCCGTTCGCGATGACGGCGCTGATCGGCTCCCACAGCGTCGCCTACGCCAAGGGGCTCGGCTACGACCTGCCGGACATCATGCGCGCGCACCTGCTGATCAGCCTGACCGGCCTGATCGGGATCCCGATCTTCTCCGCCCTCTCCGACCGCATCGGCCGACGGCGGGTGCTGCTGATCGGCGCGTCCGGGGCGGTGCTGTTCGCGTTCCCGATGTACGCCCTGCTGGAATTGCGGACAGTGCCGGCGATGATCGCGGCGCTGGTGATCGCGCAGATCTTCCAGAACCTCATGTACGCGCCGCTGGCACCGATGCTGTCGGAGATGTTCGGGACTCGCGTGCGCTACACCGGGGTGTCGCTGGGGTATCAGATGGCGAGCCTGCTCGGCGCGGGGTTCACCCCGATGATCGCGGCGACGCTGGTGGCCGGCACCGGCGGGTCGAGCCTGCCGTTGAGCTGCATCATCGTGGGTGCGGTCGGGGTGTCGATCGTCTCGGTGCTGCTGATCTCCGAGACCCGGGGCCGGGATCTCGGTGAGCAGCGGTGAGCACCTTCGCCGAAGTCGTGCGCTCGCGGGCCCGCGACGAGCGGGTCGGGCTGCGCTTCGAGGAGCGGTCGTGGACGTGGGCGCAGGTGGTCGCCGAAGGGGCGCGGCGCGCGGCATGGCTGCGCCGCGCGGGTGTTCGGCACGTCGGGTTGCTGCTGGAGAACGTGCCCGACCACGTGTTCTGGATCGTCGCCGCCGCGCTGGAGGGCGCGGTCGTGGTGGGCATCAACCCGACCCGGCGGGGCGCCGGGCTCGCCCGCGACATCCGGCACACCGACTGCGAGGTCGTCGTCACCGAGACGCGCTTGGCGGGACTGCTCGACGGGATCGACCACGGCGCGTCGGTTGTCAACGTCGACAGCGAGCTCAACCGACTTCCCGAACACGCCGACCTGCCGTCGGTTTCACCGGAACCGGACCGAACGTTGTTGCTGCTGTTCAGCTCCGGGTCGACCGGGGCACCGAAGGCGGTGATCTGCTCGCAGGGCCGGTTGGGCGCGCTCGCGGAGTCGCTGGCCGTGCGCACCGAGCTCACGCGGGACTCGGTGTCGTACCTGTGCATGCCGTTGTTCCACGGCAATTCGGCGATGATGAACCTGGCCCCGGCGATGCACGTCGGGTCGACGGTGTGCCTGGCCCGGAAGTTCTCCGCGTCCGGCTTCGCACGCGACATCCACCGCTACGGCGTCACCTTCGTCAACTACGTGGGACGCACGCTCGCCTACGTCCTCGCGCGGCCGGAAACCGAGGCCGACCGGCGCAGCACCCTGCGGCTCGCCGTCGGCACCGAAGCCTCACCGGCCGACGCCGAACGGTTCGCCGAGCGCTTCGGCTGCCGGGTCTCCGAGGGGTACGGGATGACCGAGGGCGTGCTGCGGATCAACCGGACCGCCGACAGCCCACCGGACTCGCTCGGTCTGCCGGTGGGCGGGCTCGACGTCCGGGTGCTGCGGGAGGACACCGGAACCGAATGCCCGCCCGGGGTGTTCGACGAGCACGGGCGGTTGAGCAACGCCGAGGAGGCCATCGGGCAGATCGTCGCCCTCGGCGAGGCCGCCGCGTTCGAGGGCTACTACAACAACCCCGAAGCTCAGGCGGAACGCGTGCGCGGCGAGGACTTCTGGACCGGCGACCTCGCCTACCGCGACGCATACGGGTTCTTCTACTTCGCCGGGCGCACCGCCGACCGGCTCCGCGTCGACGGCGAGAACTTCGCCGCGGCGTCGGTGGAACGAATCCTCCAGCGCTGGGAGCCGGTCGAAGCGGTGGCGGTCTACCCGGTGCCGGACCCGCGAACCGGCGACCAGGTCATGTGCGCGCTGCAGGTGCGGGGCGAGTTCGACCCGGCGGCCTTCGCGGATTTCCTCGGCGCTCAGCCCGATCTGGGCACCAAGTGGCTCCCCCGCTTCGTCCGCATCACCGGCGAAATCCCCCTCACGGCCAGCAACAAGACGGCGAAAACCCCCTTGCGCCACGCGGCCTGGCGCACCGAGGACCCCGTCTACCACCGCCGAGGCGCGGAGCTCCGGTACGACCGCTTCACCGCGGAGGACCTGCACCGCTGGGAGAGCGCCTTCGCCACCCACGCCCGCACGGCGCTGCTGCCCGGATGAGGCGCGTCAGAACCGTTCGATGATGGTGGCGTTGGCCAGGCCTCCGGCCTCGCACATGACCTGCAGTCCGAAGCGGCCACCGCGCTGCTCCAGGACGTTGAGCAGCGTGGTCATCAAGCGCGCGCCCGAAGCGCCCAGCGGATGACCGATCGAGAGAGCCCCGCCGTTGATGTTGACCTTCGACAGATCGGCGCCGGTCTCCGCCTGCCACGCCAGGACCACCGAGGCGAAGGCTTCGTTGACCTCGAACGCGTCGACGTCCTCGATCCGCAGGCCCGCTCGGGCGAGCACCTTCTCCGTCGCGGGGATGATGCCGCTGAGCATGAAGATCGGGTCGTCCCCGGTCACGGCGAACGCGCGCAGCCGGGCCCTCGGCGTCAACCCGAGCCGGTGAGCCGCTTGCTCGCTGGTGACCAGCACGGCCGCGGATCCGTCGTTGACCGGTGAGCTGTTGCCCGCGGTGACCTTCCAGTCCAGGTCCGGGTAGCGCTGCTCCCAGTGCTCGTCGCGGAACGCCGTCCGCAGACCGGACAGGCCCTCGACGCTGGTGCTGGGGCGGATGGTCTCGTCGGTGCGCAGCTCGTTGACGATGCTGACCTGGTCGTCGAACAGGCCGTCCTTCCACGCGCTCGCGGCACGGCGGTGCGACTCGGCGGCGAACTCGTCGAGCTGCCGGCGCGAGAACCCCAGCGGTCGGCGATGAGTTCCGCGCTGATCCCCTGCGGCACAAGACCGCTTTCGTAGCGGGCGCCGACCGCGCTGCCCGCGAAGTCCTCGCCCGCGAACTGGGAACCGATGGGGATGCGGCTCATCGACTCGACGCCGGAGGCGATCACGACGTCGTAGGCGCCGGCGATCACGCCCTGGGCGGCGAAGTGCAGCGCCTGCTGGCTGCTGCCGCACTGGCGGTCGACCGTGACGCCGGGAACCGATTCCGGGAATCCGGCTCCCAGCAGCGCCCATCGGGCGGTGTTGCCCGACTGCTCGCCGATCTGACCGACCGCTCCGCTGATGACGTCGTCGACCACGACGGGGTCGATGCCGCTGCGCTCGACCAGCGCGCGCAGGGCGTGCGCGTGCAGATCCACCGGGTGGATCTCCGAATAGGCCCCGCCGGGCTTGCCCTTGCCCAGGGGTGTGCGAACCGCGTCCACGATGACGGCACTCGACATGACCATCCCCTCTCACCGTGCTCAACATCATCGTAAACAGCTGAGTTGGTTTTTCCAATGGAGTGGGTTGTGAAGTGGAGCTCACCCCCGGCCGCCGGAGCTGCGCGGAACGACCTGGGGACGGCACGCCGCTGACGGCGGATCTGCTCAGGGCAGCGCGGGGCTCCGCGAGCGGGGTTCCGGCGGCATGGTCGGGTCATGGCCAACGATGAGAAGCAGCCGATGTTCGACCACCGGCTTCGCGAGAGGTTCTACAGCCAGCGGGTTCTGGTGCTCGACGGTCCGCTCGAAGACGACAACGGGACGGTGCTGATCACGCAGATGCTGTCCCTCGCCCACTCCGATCCCGGCAAGGACATCGCGCTGTGGATCCACTCCCCCGGCGGCTCGGTGCCGTCGATGCTCGCGATCCGCGACGTGATGCGGCTCGTGCCGTGCGACGTGTCGACGCTCGCGCTCGGACTCGCGTGCAGCGCGGGTCAGTTCCTGCTGTCGGCGGGCACTCCCGGCAAGCGCTTCGCGCTGCCGCACGCGCGAATCCTGATGCACCAGGGTTCGGCCGGGATCAGCGGTTCGGCCGTCGAGGTGGAGGTGCAGGCCGACGACCTGCGCTACACGCGGGACACGGTGCTCGGCCTGATCGCCGAGGACACCGGGCAGCCCGTCGAACGGGTCTTCGCCGACTCGCTGCACGATCGCTGGTTCAGCAGCGAGCAGGCCCGCGAGTACGGGTTCGTCGACCACATCGTCGACGGCCTGGGACAGGTGATGCCGATGCGCACGCCCATGGGCCTCAGCGCGGAGACGGGAGTTCGGGCATGACCAGCTACACGATCCCCAACGTCATCACCCGCAGCTCCCACGGCGAGCGGATCATGGACGTCTACTCGCACCTGCTCGCCGAACGCATCGTCTACCTCGGCACGCCCATCGACTCCGGTGTCGCCAACGCGCTGATCGCCCAGCTGCTGCACCTGGAGGCCGACAGCCCGGATCGGGAGATCAACCTCTACATCAACTCCGAGGGCGGTGACCCGTCCGCGATGCTCGCGCTCTACGACACCATCCGCTACATCAAGGCCCCGGTCGCCACGACCTGCGTGGGCCAAGCCGTCGCGGCCAGCGCGGTGCTGCTCGCGGCAGGAGCACCCGGCCGTCGCGCCGTGCTGCCGCACACGCGGGTGGTGCTGCACCAGCCGGCCGCGCAGGGCCGGGGCACGATCCCGGACCTGATCCTGCAGGCGGACGAGGTGGTCCGGGTCCGCACCCAGCTGGAGGAGATCCTGTCCCGGCACACCGGCCAGGACGTGCCGACGCTGCGGCACGACACCGACCGCGACCGGGTCTTCGACGCGCCGGAGGCGGTCGCCTACGGCCTCGCCGACCACGTCCTGGACGAGCGGAGTTAGGCCGCCATCAGCAGCGGGCCGGCCGGGCGACCGACGGGAGCGGGGGCCACGGGCCGGCTGCGTCGGACCTGCCCGGCGATGCTGCCGAGCAGATCCGCCAGGTCGATGCCGAGCGCTCCGGTGACCGCGGCGATCATCTCGCTGGAGGGTTCCTTGCGGCCCCGCTCGATCTCGGAGAGGTACTGCGGTGAGACACCGGCTCGCTCGGCGACGTCGACGAGCCGGTCACCCCGGTCTTCCCTGATGGCGCGCAGGCTGCGGCCGAGCTCCTCGCGCCACAGCGGCTCGGGCTCGGTCTTGCGCCTCGGCCTGAACTCAACGACGTCCGCCATGCGCCAATCCTGACACCGTCCAGCCGCCCAGGAAGCCCGTTCCGCTGACGGCGGAACCGATCACCCGCTGGGAGCTGCCGAGGCCGCGCTCCTGGACGCGCCACCGCCGAGTTCCTGCTCGATCTCGGCGGTGGTGGCGGGGTCAGGAGTTCTGCTCGGCGGGGTCGTGGGACTTCAGGAACTCCTCGAGCGCGGTGAGGTGATCGGTGTTGATCTGGTCGACGTCGGCGTCGACCAGTTCGCGCCAGACCGCTTCCCGGGCACCGGGTTCGACGTCCGGGGTGGCCCAGAAGCGCACCTCGTGACCCTCGGCATGGGCGCGATCGACGAGCTCGTGCAGCTTCTGCCGCTCGTGCTCCGGCATGGGGCCGATGCCTTGCCAGGTGAACAGCCGGGTCCAGTTCTCTCGGAGAGGACCACGAGGTCGGCGCTGGTGGCGTCGGCCGGCGGCGGAGTGGCGATGCGGCCGTCCCCGGACGCCCAGCGGACCGGGTCGTCGAAGGTCTGGTTGGCCAGCTGGCCGGAGACGACGACCTCGACGGCGCGGGTGGTCTCGCGGTCGTTCGCCCACGAGCTGACCAGCTGCGGGCGGTCGTCGAGCTGGTCGGCGAGCACGTCCCACACCGCCTGGCCGCCGTCCTTGACGTCGACGTAGAGGCGCAGCGGCTCGGTGGCACCGTCGTAGATCTCGCCGCCGTTGGCACCGGCGATCTCGGCGAGGGGTTCGAGGTAGAGCGACTCCAGGGTGCGGCTGCAGTCGGGCGCGTCGTGGCCGATGCACAGCTCGCCGTCCACCAGCCACACATCGGCCTCGACGCTCCGGAAACCGTGCGAGAGCGCGTCGAACAGCGGCCGCGGGTGCTCGTAATCGTTGTGAGCGTGAGCTCGCTCCAACGGCTGCACCCCGTCGGTGGGGTCCGCCACCGGCTCCGCGTGGGCGCTGATCGGCACGAAGAGCGCGAGAGCGGTCTGGGCGGTCAGGAAGAATGTCCGAGAGGCACGCATGCGCGCTATCCGAGCAGCGCAAGCGGGCGCCGAGGTGGCCTCTCGGTAGCGCAGAGGCCGCGCCCGGTCGACCGCGGCGCGAACTTCGCCACCGGAGGTTCGCGCGATCAGTCCCGGACGAGGCGGCGGGTGTACCCGGCGGCCAGCAGGCGCTGATAGGCCGCTTCGACCTCGGCGGGCACGTCCTGCGGAACGGCGAAGCCGCGTTCGGCGTAGAGGGTGATGCGCTGTGTGTCGCCGACGAGCATGTCGATGACGCGCTCGGCGTCACCGATGGCGCGGACGTAGTCGTCCAGCGGGGTGCGCTGCGAGCTGCAGACGGTGTCGGCCTCGGGCCAAACCTTCTTCGCCGTGGCGAAGGCGCGTCGCTGCTGGTACGGCTTGGACACCAGCAGCAGGGACTCGGCCTCCCGGCCCGCGAGAGCCTGGCGGGTGAACTCGATGTTCTCGGCGGTGTTGGTGGCTTTCGGCTCGACGACGATCGCCGCGTCCGGGACGCCGCGCCCGATCGCGTGCTCGCGGTAGTGCACTGCCTCGCCGCGCGGGAAGCGCTCGACGGTCGTCGGGGCGTTGGCTCCGGTGAACACGACCAGCGGGAACCACCCGCCGCCGTAGAGCTCGACGACGTGGTCGGCGACGCCGAGATCGTGGCTGCCCAGCCCGACGCCGACGTCGCACCGCCGCAGCTCGTGCCCCAGGTCGTGGTAGTCCCACAACAGCTCCGCGTCGGCGCGGTGCTCCTCCGGAACGGCGGTCCCCATCGACGCCTCACCTCCACAGCTCGAGCTGATCCGGCGAACCTATTCTCCGGTCAGGCCGCCGCGTCCTGGAGCTCGGTGGGTTCGGCGATGACGTCGACCATCGCACCGTTGCGGGTGACGGTGATCTGCAGCGGCTTGCCGATGGCTTCGGCAAACATGAGCCGCTGCAGCCCCTGGGCGTTGCGGACCGGCTCCCCCGCGGCGGTCAGCACGAGGTCGCCGGGGTGGAGCCCGGCGCGGTCGGCCGGGCTGCGGCGCACGACGTCGACGACCCGCAGACCGGTGCGCTGGTCGATGCGCCGGGCCAGCTCCTCCGGCAGCGGCGCGGGCGTGGTGACCAGACCGAGGTAGGCGCGGCGAACCCGCCCGGTGCGCATCAGCGAGTAGATGATGCGCCGGGTGGTCGAGTTGATCGGGATCGCCAGCCCCACACCGATCCCGGCCACGGCCGTGTTGATCCCGACCACGACGCCTCGCGCGTCGGCGAGCGCACCGCCGGAGTTGCCGGGGTTGAGCGCGGCGTCGGTCTGGATGACGTCCTCGATCATCCGAGCGGCGTGACCGCCACCCGAGGGCATCGACCGCCCGAGTCCGCTGACCACGCCTGCCGTGACCGAGCCGGTCAAGCCGAGCGGATTGCCCACCGCCACCACCAGCTGGCCCACGACGAGCTCGTCGCTGTCGCCGAGCTCCACCGGTTTCGGCGTCTGCCCGTCCGCGCGGACGACCGCCAGGTCCGACAGCGGATCGGCGCCCACCAAGGACATCTCGGCGCTGGTCCCGTCGGCGAAGTAGGCGGTCCCGCCGCGCGAACCGCCGAGGACGTGCGCGTTGGTCAGCATGAACCCGTCCGCGGTGAACACCACCGCCGACCCCGTGGCCTCACCCCACGCTCCGCGGGTGCGCAGGCTGGCCACGCTCGGCGTGATCTCCGCGGCCACCGAGCTCACGATGCGCGAATAGGCATCCATCGCCCCCGCGTCGGACGATTCGGGAGCTCCGTGCTCAGTCATCTCGACCTCCCCGCCTCGAGCCGTTGCCGGGATAACACCGCCCCACCACCGGGACATTCCCGGAACGATCAGCGGTAGGCGCGGAGGAAGGCGTCGACCCCGTCGGCGATGAGGGCGTGGAGCTCCCCGGTGTTGCGGGCCAGATCCGGGTTCTCGTCGATGACGTCGAGGGCCAGGCGCATGGTCAGGGCGATGAAGTGCTGGACCGCGCGGCGCGGGTCGGGGACGTGCAGGTCTCCCCTGTCGGCGTAGCGGGTGAAGCGCTGCTCCAGGGAGCGTTCCGGCTCGTCGTCGAGCCCGTCGGGCAGCCGCGGAGCCGGCGGCGCCTGGGCATTGAGGCGGCGGAAGTTGACGTAGACCGAGGACGGGAAGGTCTCGGTGGTGACCCGCTGCGCGAAGGCGTGCAGCGCTTCGCGCAGGTCCCGGTCGTCGGTGAGCTCTTCGTCGATGGCCGCGCGGATGGTGGTCAGCAGGACGTCGCCGGAGCGCTCCAGGACCCCTTGGAACAGGGCGCGCTTGTCGCCGAAGTGGTCGTAGACCGTGCGCTTGGAGACCTCGGCGCGGGCCGCGATCGCGTCGACGCTGGTGACCTCGAATCCTTCGGAGACGAACAGCTCCTCGGCCGCGTCCAGGATGGCCGCGCGCTTCATCTCGGTCCGCTTGCGCCGGCCGGGTGACTGCGCGGCCGTCCTGGGTGTCGCCATGGTTCACATCCTATTCTCAGCCAATTCACACTACACCGTGTAGTGTAGTTTTTATCGCGGCAAGCGCACACCGAACGCGAGGAGCGGTTCATGCAAGCCGTAGACGGCGCCGAAGCCGCACTGCACACCAGGTGGAACGGGCGGCTCATAGGCCTGGTGGCGGTGCTGGTCCTGGTCAACTTCATGGTCGACACGGCCATCTCAGCACCCCTGATCGTGCTGCCGGAGATGCTCGACCACTTCGGCACCGACCAGGCCGCGTGGCTCCACGCCAGCGCGATGCTGGCCGGAGCGATGTGGGCTCCCCTGCTCGGCAAGAGCGCCGACGTCCACGGCAAGCGTCGGATCCTGGTGCTGACGCTGCTGATCAGCTGCGCGGGCGCGCTCGTGTGCGCGGTGGCGCCCACCGCGTGGATCTTCGTGATCGGCAGGCTCATGCAGGGCTCGGCCGTGGCCGCGCTGTTCCTGACCGTCGCGATCGTGCGCGACGTCTGCGCACCGCGCCTGTCCATGGTCGTGGTCGGCATCGTGACCTCGGGATCGGCCGTGCTCAACATCGGTTCGCGCTTCGCGGCCGAGAAGCTGGCCGCTGAGTACGGCTTTCAGATCATCTTCGTCATCTCGGCCGCGGTGGCGGCGGCGATGGCACTGGTGGTGCGCGGAGTCGTGTCCGAATCCCCGGTCACCACTCCCGGCCGGATCGACTTCGGCGGAGCCGCGCTGCTCGGCGGCGGACTGATCGGAGTGCTCAGCTACGTCAGCCTCGGGTCCGAGATCGGCTGGCTGGAGATCGGGCCGATCGCACTGCTGGTCGCCGGCGCAGCGGCGCTGGCCCGGTGGTGGATCGCCTCCGGCCGCACCCCGGAACCGCTGATCGACGTGCGCCGGCTGGGCGGTCCGCTGCTGCTCACACTGCTCATCATCGTGCTGTCCACCGGCTCGTACCAGAGCATGCTGCAGCTGCTGCCGCTCGTCGGCGAGGTCCCGCTGAGCCAGGGGCTCGGCTACGGCCTCGGCGGGCAGGGGTCGCTGGCGATGCTGCTGGCCGCGCCCGCCATCGGCGTCATGATCGGCGGCCCGCTCGCGGGGATGCTGGCCGGGCGCTTCGGCCCGGTGGTGACGCTGACGGGCGCCGTGGGTCTCGGAACCATCGGCACTCTCGGCATGTTCGCCGGTGTCGCGTCTTTCCCGGCCGCCCTCGTGTTCGCGCTGCTGCTCGGGTTCACCGTCGGCGCGCTCGGCACCTCGGGGTTCAACGTGGCGGGCAGCCTCGCGCCCGCGAGCCAGCAGGCGACGGTGTCGAGCCTGGTCATGGTCATGGTCGCGGTCGGCTCGGTGGTGCTCAACTTCGTGGGATCGGCGGTGCTGCACTCCACGGCCCTGCCCGCAGGCGGCGGAACCGTCAACTCGGGGCTGGGGGTCTTCAGCTACCTCACGATCGCCGCCGTCGCGTTCGGCCTGTCCACGGTGACCGCCGTCGTGCTGACCCGTCGGCAGAAGTCCATCAGGTGAAGGAGGAAGACGTGCGAGTTCTGGTTTCAGGTGCGAGCATCGCGGGCCCTGCGGTCACGTTCTGGTTGCACCACAACGGGTTCGAGGTGACCGTCGTCGAGAAGGCAGCATCGGTGCGCAACGGCGGGTATCCGATCGACGTGCGGGGAACCGCCCTGGAAGTCGCCCGCCGGATGGGGATCCTGCCGCAGCTGCGGCAGGCCGACATCAAGACGCGGCGGCTGACGTTCCTCGACGCCGACGGCTCGGTCGCGGCCTCCGTGCACCCCCAGCACGTCGTGGGCGGCGTCGACGGGCAGGACCTGGAGGTCCGCCGCGGTGATCTCACCCAGGTGCTCCACGAGGCCGTTCGCGACGACGTGGAGTTCGTGTTCCACGACTCCATCGACGTGCTCGACGAGCACGAGGACGGGGTGCGCGTCACCTTCCGCAGCGGTGCGCAGCGGGAGTTCGACCTCGTGGTGGGCGCCGACGGGCTGCACTCCCGGACCCGCGAGCTCATCTTCGGACCCGAGCTGCAGTTCCACCGCTACCTGGGGTTCTGCTTCGCCGGGTTCACCACGCCCAACACCCTCGGGCTCTCCCACGAGGGCATCATGTGGAACACGCCCGGCAAGGCGGCGGCGCTCTACGGCGTCCGGGACAGCGACGAGCTGCACGGCTTCCTCAACATCGCCCGCCCGCAGCCGCCGCTGGAACTGCTGCGCGATCCCGACGCGCAGCGAGAGCTGGTGGCCGACGCGTTCGCCGGGGAGGGCTGGGAGATCCCGAACCTGGTCAAGGCGATGCGCGAAGCCGACGACCTGTTCTTCGACACGGTCAGCCAGATCCACCTGCCCGCGTGGTCGCGCGGCCGGGTCGCCCTGGTCGGCGACGCGGCCCACGCGCCGTCCTTCCTGACCGGCCAGGGTTCGAGCATCGCGCTGGTCAGCGCCTACATGCTCGCCGACGCGCTGGCCGCCCACACCGACCACACCGAGGCGTTCGCCGCCTACGAGGCCGGCACCCGCGAGTTCGTCGAGCTCAACCAAGCCCTCGTCGGCGAAGGCGATGCAGCCCTGTTCCCCACCACCCGGGAGGCGTTGGAGAAGCGCAACGCAGGCCTGCGCGCGCTCACCGAGATGCCGCCCGCGACCGGCAGGCCGGAGCACTCGGCATTGGTTCTGCCCGCTCCCAGGCGCTGACCAGGTCACGTCTGGTGCGCGGCCGGGCGGGTGACCAGGCCGCGCGCGACGATCTCCAGCACGGCCGCGATCGCCACCGCCTCCACCGCCAGCAGCCCCACCAGCACGAACAGCTGCACGGCTCCGGCCTGGAGCGGGCTGGCACCGCCCAGCAGCATGCCGACGAACGCTCCCGGCAGGGTCACCATCCCGACGGTGCGGGTCTGGTCGAGCGCGGGAACCAGCGCCGTTCCGGCCACGGGACGGGCGATTTCGAGCCGGGAATCGCGTTCGGACAGACCCAGCGACAACGCCGCCTCCACCTCGCCGCGGCGCTGCGCCAGCTCGTCGAGAAGTCGACGACCGGCCAGCGCCGTGGCGGTCAGCGCTCCCCCGATCAGCTGGCCGATCAGCGGGATCAGCACCAACCCGGTCAGCGGCACCGCCCGAGACACCAGCAGCACTCCGGCGACCGGCGCGACACCGGCGGCGATGGGGACGGCCGCCCACCACCACGTCCGGTTGCCGGTGATGCGCCGTCCCGCCGTGCGCGCCGCGATCGCGAACATCACCACGATGAACGCCCCCACCAGCCACGACCAGCGCACCACGGAGGTGATGATCAGCGACACCAGCAGCAGCTGCGCGGCCCCGCGCAGCCCGGCGGTGATCACGGCCCAGTGCCTGGCGAACCCGCCCAGGCGCACCACCGCGGCGGCCACGACCAGCAGCAGCACGACCACGGCACCGAGCACCGGCGTCACCGGAATCGTCCCAGAACCCACCCGGCGACCCTACGGCCGAATCGCGCTGGATCCCAGTTACCGGGGAGCGGCAGTGGAGCCGCGCGGGATGAGAGTCGGGGCGCTCACCAGGGTTTCGCCGGGCCCCGACCCGTCGTCGAGCAGCAGGCGCAGGGCGTCGGCGGCGATCTGCCTGAACGGCACCCGCACGGTGGTGAGCGGCACCGGCAGCCTGCTGACCACCGGGATGTCGTTGTAGCCGACGATCGACACGTCCCGGGGCACTTCCAGGCCCAGCGCGTGCGCAGCGGCGAGCACGCCGATCGCTGTGTTGTCGTTGACCGCGAACACCGCGCTCGGACGGTCTGGACGATCCAGCAGCTGACGCCCCGCGATCTCACCCGCCTCGATCGAGAACGCGTCACCGGCGACCAGCGCCGGGTCGAAACCGATTCCGCCGCTCTCCAACGCTTCCCGGTAGCCCGCTGCGCGCCCTTGTGCGCTCGACGCGTACGCAGGTCCGCCGACCAGGCCGATCCTGTGGTGTCCGAGGTCGATGAGGTGCCGAGTCGCCAGCTGCGCTCCGAGGCGGTCGTCGCCGATGGCGGCCGGACCGCTGCCGTCGGTGCGCAGGGCCAGCGCGTAGGAGGTCTTGCCGACGCCGACCGGTTCGCCGATGCGCGCCGTGGTGAGGATGAGCCCGTCGACCCTGCGCCGCCGCAGCGACTGCACCGCCTTGTCCTGCACTTCCGGCAGGTCTTCGGTGGTCGCCACGACCGTGAACAGGTCACGCCCAGCCGCGGCCTCGGTGATCGCCTCGTAGAGCATCGCCATGACCGTGTCGGTGAGCCTGGGAACGATCACTCCCACCGTGCTGGTCCCGGAACGGCGCAGCCCGGATGCGAGCGGGTCGCGGACGTAGCCGAGTTCAGCCGCGGCCTCGCGAACGCGCTCCGCCGTCGCGTTGGTGGAACGCGGGAGGCGCTCGTCGAGAACGCGGGAGACCGTGGACTTGCTGACCCCGGCCGCCCGGGCCACATCGAGAATCGTCACCACACCCGGAGCCTACCCGAAGATGGGAACGTTCCCGGGATCGGTCTTGACACCCGGCGAGCCTTGGCGCATCGTCTTGGGAACGTTCCCGCGACCGTTCCCAGGATGGAGTCCCAGGCATGTCTCTCGATCTTCGCGGCCTCAACCCCGCTCCGGTCACGCCGTTCACCCAGGACGGCGAGGTCGACCACCAGGCGATGGCCAAGCTCGGCCAGTGGCTGGCCGGCCACGATGGCGTCAAGAGCCTCGTGGTGCTCGGCCACGCCGGCGAGGGGACCTTCCTGACTCAGGACGAGCAGGTCGCCACCATCGCCCACCTGGTCGAAGCCGTCGACGTCCCGGTCATCGCCGGGATCACGGGCGAAGGCACGCACGTCGCCGTGGAGGAGGCCAAGCGCGCGGTCGCCGCCGGAGCGGAGGCGGCGCTGGTGTACCCCTCGCACGGCTGGCTGCGGTTCGGCTACCAGCAGGGCGCCCCGCAGGAGCGGTACCGCGCGATCTACGAGGAGGCGGGCCTGCCCTGCATCCTCTTCCAGTACCCGGACGTCACCAAGGCGAACTACGACCTCGACACCCAGCTCGAGATCGCCGCCCAACCGGGCGTTTTCGCCACGAAGAACGGCGTGCGGAACATGCGTCGCTGGGACACCGAGATCCCCGTCCTGCGGCGGGAGAACCCCGATCTGCAGATCCTCTCGTGCCACGACGAGTACCTGCTGCACACCATGTTCGACGTGGACGGCCTGCTGGTCGGCTACGGCAACATCGCCCCCGAGCCGCTGCTCGAACT
The DNA here is from genome assembly GCF_004348435.1 of Saccharopolyspora terrae. NCBI lineage: Bacteria > Bacillati > Actinomycetota > Actinomycetes > Pseudonocardiales > Pseudonocardiaceae > Saccharopolyspora > Saccharopolyspora terrae. Next base: position 14,928 of record NZ_SMKS01000071.1, read on the forward strand.
CATCGCGGCCGGAAAGGCTCAGGACTACGCAGCAGCCCGCGCGGTGCACGACCGCCTGCTGCCTGTCACCAAGGCCGTCTACCACCGCGGCTCGCACATGGAGGGCACCGTGGCCCTCAAACTCGCCCTCAAAGCGCTCGGCGTGCTGGAGAACGCGACCGTGCGCTCTCCCCTGATCGACCTCTCCACCGAGGCCGAAGAGGAGATCGTCCAGGCGCTGCGCAGCGCGAACCTCGTCTGAGCCAGCCCGCGGGCCGGGTGTGCGCTTGCGCATCCGGCCCTTGCCGGCCACCCGGCCGGTCCGGTGACAATGCCGTCCCCGAACGACCCCGCGACAATGCCGCGTGGGGGTGAGGAAGCATCATGTCCGACGCAGCACCCGCCCGGTTGAACAACGGGCCCAGCGACACCTCCGGTTCCGCTCCGGTCGGCAGTGGCCGCCGAATCCTGCGGATGCTCGCCCTGATGGGGCCTGCCTTCATCGTCGGCGCCTGGCAGTTCGGGCCCGGCAACCTCACCTCGGCGGTGCAGGCCGGCAGCCGCTTCGGCTACTCACTGATCTGGGTCATCGCCATCTCCACAGCGCTGATGCTCATCTACGCCGACATGAGCATCCGCATCGCTCTCGTGTCGAAGGGCTCGGTCGTCCAGACCATCAAAGATCACCTCGGCAGTTGGGTCGGCGGGCTCGCCGGGTTCGGCGTCTTCGCCATCACCCTGATGTTCTCCGTCGGCAACGCCGTCGGCTCGGGCCTGGGCCTGTCGCTGGTGTTCGGGGGCTCGCCCATGTGGTGGACGCTGGCGTGCACTACCGTCGTCGTCGGCATCCTCTTCGCACGGCGGCTCTACACGCTCATCGAGAAGCTCGTGCTGGTCATCGTCGCGATCATGGCGGCATCGTTCGTCGCCACCGCGATCATCACCCGGCCCGACTGGGGAGCCGCCGCCGTCGGCTCCGTCGTCCCGGTCGTGCCTGCAGGAGTCGATCTGCTGATCGTCGCTCTCGTGGGCACCAACTTCTCCGTCAACGCCGCGTTCTACGCCGGCTACGCCTCACGCGAGCGCGGACTCCGCCGCGAGCAGTACCGCGAAACCAGCATCGCCGACACCATTCCCGGCATCGTCGCGCCCGGAATCATGACGGCCCTGGTCATCATGGCCGCGGCCGCGGTCCTGCCCGGCGTCGGCGGCGAGGACGGCGCCACGCTCAAGCAGTTCTCCACCGTCCTCACCCCGATCGCCGGCGAAATGGGGCGGACCGTCTTCTCGCTCGGTTTCACCGGCGCCGCGTTCTCGGCGATGATCGCCAACGCCACCGCAGGCGGCACCCTGCTCTCCGACGGCCTCGGCTTCGGCAACCAACTCGCCTCGTGGCGAGTCCGCGCCGGAATCCTGGGAGTGCTCGGCTTCGGTGCCCTGGCCACCGTTCTCGCCCGGGGCGAGTCACCGGTCCAGCTCATCATCGCTGCCCAAGCGTTGACCGTCGTCGTGGCACCCGTCCTGGCGGTGCTGCTCGTCGTTCTGGCCAACCGGCGCGACCTGATGGGCGACCTCCGCAACAAGTGGTGGCAGAACGTCTTGGCCGCCATCGGGCTCGTCGCCATCGCCGCCGTCTGCTACCAGCTGGTGGTCACCAGCTTCTCCTAGTCGAGAAGTTCCCGGCGGGCGGCCTGGGCCATGTCGGCCGCGTGGCGCAGGCCGCTCTCGGTGAACCGGGCGTGCAGGTCGCGCAGGTCGGCGTCGACCTGGTCCGGCGAGGCGCCCTGGCGGGCTTGGCTTTTCACCAGGCCGAGACGGGCCAGGGCTTCGCCTCGTGGCTCGGAGATGCGGGTGAACTCCTCGACGGTGTCGCGGTAGACGCGCTCGGCCTCGGCGTAGCGGCCCGCGCGGTAGAGGACGTTGCCGCGCATCTTGTGGTTGTAGGCCAGCGCCGCTTCCAGGCGCATGTCCCGGCACGTGCGTTCGGCGTCGGCCAGCAGGTGCAAGGCCTCGTCGGGTTCGCCGCGCAGCGAGGTGAGGTCGGCGACGCCGCGCAGCGCCCAGGCGCGTCCCCGCTGGTCGTCGCTGTCGGTGGCGATCTGGCAGGCCTCGGTGAACATGGCCAGGGCGGTGTCGTAGTCGCCCCCGTGCCGGTGGATCTGCGCGATCCCCTCCAGCGCCCACACGACGTGCCTCGGCTGACCGACCTCCCTCGCCTCGGCCAGCAGCTGCTCGTGGAGCCGCAACGTTCCGGCGAAATCACCTTGCACGCGGCCGGTTTCGGCGAGCCCGGCCAGCGCGTACCCCCGCGCCATGGGATCCGTGCCGCGCTCCGCGGCCGCCACCGCGCGGGTCAGCAGGCGGTGCGCCAGCACGTAGCGACCGCGCTGCCGGGCGAGGGTGCCGCCGCTCCACAGCGCCCAGGCCATCGCGTCCTGGTCGCCGGCGTCCCGCGCGGTGCGGTAGCTGGCGCGCCAGGCGCGTTCAGCGCGCTCCACCCTGCCCAGCCGCCTGCACGCCTCGGCGATGGCCAGCAGCGCACCCGCGCGTTCGACCGGCGTGGTCGCCGCCGCGTCGTGCCGTTCGGCCTGTTCGAGCACCTCGTCCAGCGACGCGTTCACCGACAACGCCGCGAGGCCACCCCGGTACTCATCCGCCTTGGCGTGCATGGAACTCCCTCCAGTAGACCGACCACACCGATCCGCGAGGGAGAACGGCGTGATCATTTCCACTGAGGACGCTACGGAGGAAGCGGAACCGAAACCTCAGGTCTCACCCCGGAAACCGTCCCCGAGCACCCCTAGGGGCCGTCCCGTACATCAAAAGTCGGTCACCCCCTACCACTCCCCTCCGCCCACCACCCACAACCGAAGAAGTCCCCACCGGAGAACCTCAGCTCCCGACCCACCCGGAGACTCTCGAAACCCGGAATACCGCCGTAATCCGGCACCCGAATACGGCAGTAATCCGTCCCCCCCACCGCGGCAGTGACCCGTCACCGGCTACCGCGGTGCTTCGGACACCGAATACTGCCGTAATCCGGTACCCGATTACCGCAGTGATCCGTCCTCCGATTGCTGCGGTTTTCCGCGAACAGGGGTTGAGTGCGGGGTGTTCAGGTCTGGTGGGTGTCGTGTGAGGGAAGTCGATGAGTCTTCGTCAATTCGAGTACGCCTTGGCCGTCGCCTGCCCGCCGCGTAGGCGCTCACGGTCGGCATGCCGATGACGTTCGCGGCCGAGGTGGTGAGGACGATCCCCGCATCGGGCCTCAGCAGCGGCACGAGCTTCTGCACCGTGAAGTAGGAGCCCTTGACGTTGACGTCGAACTGCTCGTCGTAGGCCTCCTCCGTCATCGACTCCAGCAGCATCCTGCGCGTGATCCCGGCGTTGACGAACAGGCCGTCCACCGTGCCGAACTCGCCCTTGACCCGTTCGGCCAGCGCGTCGAGGTCCTCCAGCGAGGAGACGTCGCCCGGACGGTCACCGCGTTGCCGCCGAGCCGTTCCGGGCGGCGTCGAGCGAGGCCTGCGAGCGGCCGGTGATCGCCACCCGCGCTCCGCCGTCCACGAGAAGCTTCGCCAAGGAGAATCCCATTCCGCTGGCGCCGCCGGTGATCACCGCGTTCTTCGTCGAGTAGTCGACCATTTGCTTCCCCTCAATTCTCAGCCGCGGTGGAGGGCAACCGCTTGGACCTCGTGCGCGTGCACGAGCGCCTGCAGCGCTTCGCGGTCGGCGCGCTCGACGGACTCCCGTCTCGCTGCGGACCGCGAGATTGGGCATCACCGCGCGAGTTCGGCGATCTGCTCCGTCGAGGAGCAGTTGAGCGCGACGGCCGCGTGGGATGCGAGGATTCGTCCGTACTGCTCACACAGGCTTGTGAAGCCGTACGGTTGGGTGGAATAGAGGTCCAGAGCCGCGATCCCGTCCTGCTCCGCGTAGAGCTGGTACCCGATCATGCTTCCGACCCCCAACTGCCGCGCGCCCGGGATGAAGTGCGGCCACCGCTTCTCGGTGCGCATGTCCACGACGCGGTACGACGTCTCCTCCCAGGCGGCGTCGAAGCACGGGCCTTCCTTCAGCTGCCCCTGGAGGTGGTTGGTTTCGACGACCAGGGTGCTGCTGGCCATCGCCGTGACGACCTCCTTCTCGAACACCAGCAGGACGCCTGAGTAGTGGCACGACGGCACGAGCTCCACCGCCAGGCTGGTGATGCGGGCCAGGATGTTCGGCAGCGTCCGCTCCACGTGGATCGCCCGCGCCATTGATTCCATCGTCTGTGGAATTTCTTCCTTCGTCTTGTCGAACCACATTCCCAGCACCTCCGACCTCACTACCCGGGCCCTGAACTCGTTCGTCGACGACCTGGGGTTCTTGGAGCACCCCTGGACCCGGGTTACCCGGCCTGCCGCTCCACATGCGGTACCCGGCACGAACAAGCCGCCCCTCGCGCAACAACCCCCGCACGCGCCACACTCGGTCCAAGCAGCGGGACGTCGGCTCCGGGGCGATCGGATGTGCCGAAGGGACCTTCCGCACCGCTTTCCGACGCACCTCTCCGGTGCCTGCGGTTGTTCGGGCGGTAGCGCGGCACACGTTCGAGACGTGATTCCCGCGAGGGCCGGGGTTTCGTCTACGAGGTCGAGCCCTCGACACCCCCGACCACTACCTGTTCCCGAGATTCGACCCGCGCTGCCGCAGCGCCCGAGAGTGACGCCGCCAACGGGAGGCACGAGGTCAGGTAGGGGGCGATGTAGGTGTGACCTACGACCTCCGCGACAATCCCGACGGCGCCCGCACCCGGGCTCTGCTCGGCAACCGCGTCACCGAGCCTGGAGCCCGTGAACAGCTCACATCCACGTCCGCATCCGCCCGCTCGAGCGCCGAAAACAGGGCCGACATCGATCCGATGCCGGCCCCGTTCCCGCGTCAGTGCCCTGCCAGGGGTGTTGCGATCTCGTTCGGCGCCTGGGGAAGCGCGCCGGTCGCGGTCTTCTGGCCGGACGCGAGGTCGATCGCGTGGATCTCCCGCTTGGCCGGGTCGGTCACGTACGCCGTGCCACCGCGGACGAACAGCGCCGGACGCGGCTGCTGCCACTCCAACGGCTCCTCCCACTGACCGATCACCGGGATGCTGCGGACCACGCGGGCCTGGACCGGGTCGATCACGTGCAGCTGCCCGTCGGTGCCCAGCACCAGCGCCTCACCAGCCGGGCCGCGACCCAGCGAGCGGAAGGTGTAGCTGGTGCCGAGGTCGACCAGCTTCAGCGAGGAGTCCGCGGTGTTGACCAGCGCGACCTGCTGCGGGCGTTCGAGTTCCGCGTGCTCGTCCTGCTTGTAGTCGCCGAGCACGACCGGCGAGTGCTCGCTGCCCGCCTGGTTGCCGATCCGCCCGTACGGCGTCGGGCTGGCGATCTTGGTGATCGCGCCGTCGCGGTAGACCAGAGCGCCGTTCTCGCACCCGATGACCACGGCCTCGCCCTGCGCGACGGCCTCGCCGTGCACGCCGGGGCAGTCCTCGTTCCGGGTGATCTCGTGGCGGTGCTCGTCGAGGACCGCGATGCCGGTGCGGTCCTCCTCGTTGCCCAGCGACAGCACCATCTGGCCGTTGGACAGCTCGACCGCGACGCCGTGGTGGGCTTCGGCGGCCGTGTGCTTCTCGGTGGCCGGCTCACCCCCGGCGAGCTCGGCGGTGTCGAACGAGGTCACCTCGCCCGTCCCGTCGGAGAACAGGACCGTGCGACCGGCGTTGCGCACCACGTGACCCGGTTTGGGCGCCGGGAACTGCACGTCGGTGAGCTGGGCGCGCACGGCGTTCAGTGCCTGGAAGCCCGTCGAGGTCGACACCATGACGTGCTCGGCGTCGCCGGCCGGGTTGAGCCGGTTGAAGCCAGGCAGCGGGATGTCCTCGGCCACGGCCAAGGTCTTCCCGTCGAGCACCAGCACACCGCCGTCGTAAGTGGTCACGATCGGGTCGGGCACGGCGGGGCGGGGCTCGGCGGGCGCGGCGGCCTGCTGGGCGCCGGAACCGCACGCGGTCAGGGCAAGCGCCATCGTGGCGACGGCCACCGGTAAGCGAACCGGTTTCACCATGGTTTTCTCTCCTTCTCCGAGGGTGGTCAAGCGCCGAGTCCGGAGGTGATCGCCTCGGTGTTCGCGCGGGTCATCTCCAGGTAGGTGGCGGCTCCCCCGCCGGGCTCGCTGAGCGATTCGGTGAACAGCGGCGTCACGCGGACGTCGATGCCGGCCTGCTCGGCCAGCACCCGCGCCAGCCGGTCCGGTTGCGAGGAATCGGCGAAGATCGTGCGCACGTTCGCGCGGCGAACGGCGTCGGCCAGCGACGACAGGTCGGAGGCGCTGGGCGAGGCCAGCGTCGTGCCGCTGGGGATCACGGCCCCGATCACCTCGAACCCGTAGCGCTGGGCGAGGTAGCCGAACACGTGGTGGTTGGTGACGAGCTTGCGCTGCTTGGGCGGGATGCGCTCGAACCGCTGCGCCGCCTCGGCTTCCACCGCCAGCACCTGCTGCCGGTACTGCGCGGCACGGGCTTTCACCGCTGCCGCGTCGATGCCGTCGACGTGGGCCACGACCTGGTCGGCGATCAGGTCGACGGCGCGGGCGACGCGCGACGGGTCGGTCCAGAAGTGCGGGTCCGGTTGGGAATCCGGCCCGGCGATCTTCAGCGGGTCGACGTGCTCGGCGACCGCGAAGGCCGGAACGCCCTCGGCGACCGCGGCTTGGACGTTGCGCTGCACGCCCTCCTCCAGGCCGAGCCCGTTGTGCACCACGAGGTCGGCCTGTTCGAGTTCGGCGGCCTGCTGCGCGGAGATCCCGAACGAGTGCGGATCGGCTCCGGGCGTCATCAGGACCGACACCGGCACGTCGTCGCCGACGATCTGCCGTGTGATGTCGCCGAGGATGTTGGTCGTCACGACCACGCCGGGCCGCTGCTGCGCCCCGGCGGAGCAGGCGGTGAGGGTCAGCAGCGCGGTGATCAGCGCGAGGACGGCGCGGGTTGCGGTGCGCTTCATCGGCCGGTCTCCACCAGGTGCGCGGCCTGCCCGCCCAGCCGGAAGCTGCGGGCGATGCGCAGACCGTCGTTGTAGTCGATCTCGTGCACGGTCCCCGCGGCGACGTCGTTGACGTACGCCCGCGACGTGTCGACCTGGATGCTCGGCGGCGGGCCGCCGGGCGGGATCACCTGGTTGCGGGCGATCTCGGTGCCGTCCTCCCGGTAGGCGCGCATCGTCCCGTCGGTGCCGACGGACAGCAGCGAACCGCCCGCACCGACGGCGTTGACCGCCGCCACCGGGCCGGTGGGCACGTGCTTCCAGGACCGCTTCGACAGGTCCAGCAGCCACGCGCCGTCCTCGCCCGCGAGCGCGGCCAGGGTGTCGCTGCCGGGGCGCTGGTGGAACTCGCTCGCGCGAGGCGCCGCGCCCGGCGGGTAGGCGATCTTCTCGCCGCGGAACGGCCCGTCGTCGGCGGTGACGAGCAGCGCTCCGTCGGCGCACCCGAACACCACGCCGCGACGCGTCACCGCGGTTCCGGCGGGTTCGGGGCACGGCTGGGGGATGCGGGCGGTTTCGGCGCCGGCGCGGTCCAGGACGCGCACCGCGTCGCCGGAGAGGGCGAGGACGTGCTGCTCGAAGGGCACGGCGGCGGTCCCCGGCTCGACGCGCAGGTCACCCGCCCGCTCGATCCGGCCCTTCTCCAGCGGTTCTCGGTTCAGCAGCACCGTCGCGCCGTCGGCACCGGACAGCGCGACCACCACCTTGTCGCTCTGCGCCTGCACCGGCGTGGCGAGCGGGATCTCGCCCAGCTCGCGGATCTCCGCGCGGTAGTGGTGGATGTGGTCGCCGTGATCGACCGTCCACGCACCGCTGTCGACGACGTGCACCGAATTCGCGTCCGACACGAAGCCGAAGCGGCCGTCGGTGACGACGTCCCGGATTCCCGGAACGGGTTGGAGGTCCCGGGTCTCCTCGGTGAGCAGGTCGAGCACGCGCAGCGCTCCCCCGTCCTCGGCGACGATCAGCCGGGACTGCGCTTCGGCTGTCTCCTCGGCGCCTTCGACGTAGCCGTGCGGCACCGGGGGTGGTGGCGGTGGTGGTTGCGCACAGGCGCCGAGCGCGAGCGCGCCCAGTGCGATCGAGAACAGTTGCAAGCGGCGACGTTTCACGCGACCGGCTCCTCTACCTTCGAGACGTGCTCTGCTCGGGTGGTCGGCGCCCGTCCCCGGTCGCGCAGCGCGGACAGCAGGGCGGACAGGAAGAACAGCGCCACCGAGGTGGCGGCGATGCTGGCCCCGGCGGCGGTCCCCCAGTGCCACGAGGCGAGCAGCCCGAGCACCGTCGAGGCGGCGCCGAAAGCGGCGGCACCAGCCATCACCAGCGGGACCCGGTTGGCCCACAGGGTCGCGGCGGCGGGCGGGGCGATCAGCAGGCCGAAGACCAGCAATGTGCCGACGACCTGGAAGCACATCACCATCGCCAGCGTCACCAGCCCGGTCATCAGCAGACCGGCCAGGCGCGGGCGCATCCCCAGCGTGTGGGCCTTGCGCGGATCGAAGGTCAGCGCCAGGAACGGGCGGTAGGCGGCGATCGACACGACGAGCGCGACCACCAGCGCGATCGCGAGCCGCACGAGGTCGCCGTCGGTCACGGCGAGCACGTCGCCGAACAGGAATCCGGTCAGGTCGACGGCGAAGGACTTCGAGTGCGACACGACGATCACACCGGTCGCCAGCATCCCCACGAACAGCAGGCCGATGCCGGTGTCACGAGAGAGCCACCGCGACCGGTCCAGCGCCGACACCCCGGCGGCCATCGCACCGGCGCTCAACGCGGCCCCCAGCAGCAGGTCACCGCCCAGCACGGACGCGATCGCCACGCCCGGCAGCATGCCGTGGGACATCGCGTCGGTCAGGAAGGCCATGCCCCGCAGCACGACCCAGGTCCCCGCCAGGGCGCAGATCACCGACACGAGCACACCAGCCCACAGCGCGCGCTCCACGAAGGAGACCCCGAACGGGACTAATAGCCAATCCATGGGGATCAACCTATAGTGGAAATGAATGTCGTTCTCAACATTGTGGCGTGACTTCGCCCACTGCCCCGGAGAGGAAATCGTGAGCAGCATGCCGCGAACCGCCGTCGCACTCAGCCGTTTGCAGGCTGGCTACCAGGGGAAACAGGTGCTCGACATCGAGTCGGCGGAGTTCCCGGCGGCCCGGTTAACCGCCGTGGTGGGCCCTAACGGCGCGGGCAAGTCCACGCTGATGGCCGCGCTCGCGGGCACCCTGCCCAGCAGCGGTGCGCAGCGCAACGACTACGAGGGGCGACCGGCGTTCGTGCCGCAGCACAGCGCGATCCCGGAAGCCCTGCCCTGCACGGTCTTCGACGCCGTGGCGATGGGCCGGTGGGCCGAGCGCGGACCGTGGCGCAGGCTCAACGCGGCGGACCGCGCGGCCATCGATGACGCGATGGACCGACTGGAGGTGCGGCACCTGGCCGAGCAGCGCATGAGCGCGCTCTCCGGCGGTCAACGGCAGCGCGTCCTGGTCGCGCAAGGGCTCGCGCAGCGCGCGGAACTGCTGCTGCTCGACGAACCCGACGCGGGCGCCGACCCGAAGGCCCGCGGTCTCATCACCGATGCCGTCCGGGCCGAAACGCGTTCGGGCCGCACGGTCGTCCAGGTGTCGCACAACCTCGCCGAAGCGCGCCAGGCCGACCACTGCGTCCTGCTGCACCGAGGCCGCGTGCACGCAGCCGGCACCCCGGACGACGTCCTCACCCCCACCACGATCAACGAGGTCTGGACACCGTCATGATGAGACTGCGAACGGCTCGACAACGTGGCGGTCGCCGCCGTTTCAAGTGACCGACTCAGCTCGCAAACCGAGTGCGGAATCAGCACCTACCCCTTCTGGGCGCGTGTGAAGTCTTCCAGCCAGGCGTAGTTGGGGGCGGCCTCGCCGTTCGGTTCGGGCCGCACGGTCGCGGAGGCGTAGATGCTGTTGAGCAGCCACGGGGTGCTCTTGGCGTTGAAGTCGACGCCGGACATAGCCGCGTCCTGGCCGATTCCGTAGGTGGCCACGGCGAGCTTGCCGGTGGCCCGGAACTTCGCCATCTGCTCGCTGAGGTAGTGCTTGTTGTCCTCGAACCAGGGGCTTTCGCGCAGCAGGTCGTACCAGCGCCGCTTCGGGAAGGGCTTGTTCAGCGCGTTGCGGATGACCTGCCAGATCTCGGTGTCCGCCGGAACCCCGTACTTCTCGGCGTAGGCGGCCGGGATCGTGTCGGAGAGGTGGTCCTTCCACAGGTGCACCAGGGAGAACTCGGTGACGAGGAACTTCTTGTCGCCGAGCCTGGGCAGGACGTAGTCGAGATACGACTGGGCGCCGTCGGGCCGGTCGACGTGCGGGTGGATGTCGGTGCCCTCGATCTCGGGTGTGTCGCGGACGTAGGTCATCCAGCGCTCGGTACCGCTGTTGATCCACTCCTCGGGCTGGTCGAGGTGGTTCAGCGCACCCATGTAGAGGACCGTCTTGCACCCGTCGGGGAAGTTCTTCGCCCGGTAGTCGATGACGTGCTGAGCCACGGCCTCGTAGAAGTCGTTGATCGCGCCGTTGGTCCAATCGACCTTGGGACATTCGATGAACGGCTCGTTGCCGATGACGAGAACGTCGACCTCGCCCATCACCTCGGGCAGCACTGCGTCAACCCTGGCCAGGTCCTTTTTCATCTCCTCGCTTCCCGGCCGAGGAATTCTGTCGTGCTTACCCGGAAAATAGGGGAACTTCAGAGAGAGCACGGCACCGTACTTGCGATCAACCGCCTCCAGCAGAGCGGCGACCGCCCGGTGGTCGGCCGCCGCTCCTTCATCGAGGTCGGGCATCGCCGCGAAGCCGCGCACCCAGGTCGCCTCGGCGCGTTCCAGCCCTGACCAGGTCATGATGCTCGGGTCACCGTTGAAGTTCGCTCCGAGAACCCCGGTGGGAGAGCTCATCCGCGCGGCGCCTGCGGCCGCGTTCTCCGCGGGCCGGATGCCGCAGGACGCGGCGCCGAAAGCGGCGGCACCGGCCGCTGACAATTGGATCAGTCGCCGTCGTGAATAGGAACTCATGCGTCCACATATACGCGACGTGCACTTCGGACACTCCCCATTGCAAAAAACGTAGACATGATCGATACCACCTCGACTTGACGGGCGAATGCCTTCGAAGCAGGATTCCCGATCACCATCCGAAATCGAACACAGGAGTTGACTCGGGTGAAACTGCATCGTTCAAGCAGCGTGCTGGGTGCCGCGCTGCTGGTCACCGCGGGCGCGGTCGTGCCCCTCGCAGGCGCCGGCCCGGCCGAGCCGCCCTCGCGCTGCGCGAGCGACGACACGTGGGAGATGTCGACCGACCGGTTCGACCCCGCCTACACCTCGCACGCCTTCGTGGGCAACGGCTACCTCTCGCAGCGCGTGCCACCGACCGGCGCCGGCTACGTCGCCACCGGCGAGAAGACCGGGTTCCCGCTCGAAACCCCGCGCTACGACGGTGCTTTCGTCACCGGCCTCTACGGCGAAGGTCCCAGTTCGCAGACCGACGTGCCCAGGCACGCCATCGCGGCCATCCCGACCTGGTCGTCGCTGACCGTCCGCGCCGGCGAGCACACCTTCAGCCCGCAGACCCCGCCGGAGCAGATCTCGAACTTCCGCCAGGCGCTGAACGTCCAGTGCGGTGTCGTGTCGACGTCGCTGACCTGGACAGCCCCGGACGGCAAGGTCACCGATCTCACCTACGACGTCGTGGCCGACCGGACCAACCCGCACGTCGGAGCCGTCCGCGCGCGGGTCGCTCCGCGCTGGTCGGGGCAGGTGGAGGTGTCCGGCGCGATCGAGGGCGCGGGCGCCCGCCGGATGCACCCGACCGCGGGGAAGGCCGAGGGTGAGACCGTGCGCGTCGGTTTCGAGACCGACGGCGTCGGCGCTCGCGGCACCGTCGCGTCCACGCTGGTCGCACCCGACGACGTGCGCGCGACCTCGCAGCAGCGCGTCGACGGCCTCGACGCCGAGCAGAAGGTCGGCTTCGACGCGGAGCAGGGCAATACCTACGAGTTCGGCAAGTTCGTCGGCGTTGACACCGCGCTGACCACACCGGATCACGAGGCCGCCGCCGTCAGGGCCTCGCAGGAAGCCGCCGAGCGCGGTTGGGACGACCTCTTCGACGACCACGCCGCGGCGTGGAAGGAGCTGTGGGAGAGCGACATCCGCGTCCCGGACCGCCCCGACCTGCAGAAGTCGTTGCGCTCCAGCAAGTACGCGATCCTGTCGAGCATCCGCGAAGGCCAGGACACCAGCGTCGCTCCCGCCGGTCTGAGCAGCGACAACTACGCGGGCCTGAACTTCTGGGACACCGAGCTGTGGATGTACCCGAGCCTGCTGCTGCAGCACCCCGACATCGCGAAGTCCGTCGTGGCCTACCGGGAGAAGACGCTGCCCGCCGCGCGCGCCAACGCCCGGTCCATCGGACAGCAGGGCGCGTTCTACCCGTGGACCAGCGCCGACAGCGGTGACCTGCAGAAGGACTGCCACAGCTGGGACCCGCCGCACTGCCTGACCCAGAACCACCTGCAGAGCGACATCGCGCTGTCCACCTGGCAGTACTACCTGGCCACCGGCGACAAGACCTGGCTGCGCGAGCACGGCTGGCCGGTGCTGCGCGGCGTGGCCGAGTACTGGGCAGGGCGCGTGACGCCCAACGCCGACGGCACCTTCTCGATCAACGACGTCGCGGGCCCGGACGAGTACAGCAACGGCGTCAACGACGGTGTGTTCACCAACGCGGGCGCGGCCACCGCGCTGCGGCACGCCAGCGAGGCCGCGCGGGTCCTCGGCGAACCCGCTCCCCCGGCGTGGAACGCCATCGCCGAGAAGGTGCGGATGCCCTTCGACCAGCAGGCGCAGGTGTTCCGGCAGTACGACGGGTACGCGGGTCAGCGGATCAAGCAGGCCGACGCGGTGCTGCTGCAGTACCCGCTGGAATGGCCGATGCCCAAATCGGTCGCGCAGAACACGCTCGACTACTACGCGCCGCGCACCGACCCCGACGGGCCGGCGATGACCGACTCCGCGCACGCCATCGACGCCGCCGCCATCGGCGAACCCGGCTGCGCGACCAACACCTACCTCGACCGGTCGATCCGTCCGTTCGAGAAGGACCCGTTCGCCCAGTTCTCCGAGGCGCGCGGCGAACGAGCCGGTGAAGGGGCGGGCGCGCCGACGTTCAACTTCCTCACCGGTGCCGGCGGCTACACGCAGGTCTTCACCCACGGGCTGACGGGCATGCGCTGGCGCGGCGACGAGGTCGTCCTCGACCCGACGCTGCCGCCGCAACTCGGCGAGGGCGTCGAGCTGACCGGGCTGAAGTGGCAGGGCCGCACGTTCGACGTCCGCATCGGCGGCCACCAGACGACGGTGGTCCTGCGCAGCGGTGACCCGTTCACCGTGCAGGCCCCGGAGGGCGAGCACGTGGTCAGCGAGGCGCAGCCGCTGATGCTCAAGACCCGCAGGCCGGACCTGGAGCCGACCGACAACCTGGCGCGCTGCAAGTCGGCGGAGGCCACCAGCGAGGAACCCGGTCGCTACGCCGAAGCGGCCGTCGACGGCAACGCGGCCACGCCGTGGCACCTCAACGGCCCGCAGGGCTCGGCCACCGTCGACCTCGGCGCAGCGCAGCGGATCTCGCAGATCGCGCCGCGCTGGAGCGAGATCGCCCCGACCTCGCACCGCCTGCTGACCTCGCTCGACGGCCGCACGTTCACCGAGGCCCCGGCACAGCTGTCGGAGGGTCACCTGGCCCGCTACGTCCGAGTCGAACTCACCGGTCCCGAAAGCCCGGACCACACGGGCATCAGCGAACTCGAAGTCCGCTGATGCCTCGGTGCCCCGGGGTGCACCCCCTGCACCCCGGGGCACCGGTCAGTCCTGGCCCGAACCGCCCATGATCAAAACTCCTTCCACCCGGTCGGTTCAGACCAAAACCGCCCACTCCCCCACCCCTCGCACCCGTGAAACCTCAAGTCCCCAACTTCCACTGAAGCCCGGTCCCCAACTTCCACTGAAATCCGGGTCC